>RFHM01000238.1 GCA_003696865.1 Acidobacteriota bacterium
CTTATTGTACAGCGTCACCCGATCGATCCCCAATAGCCGAGCGGCGCGGAATTTTTAAAACCCCGCACCGATAATTATCTGCCGCACCAGTGGTTGAAGACGCCTCAGGCGTCGGGGACTCCGTCGGCGTACCCGGCCAACCTCTCCCCGAACCGGCCAACGTTCATCGGTGACGATACCGGTGACCCTCTCGGCGATGGGATCACCTCCACGGTGAGTCGCATGGAGAGCGGGACCGCCAGACCGGGCGAAAGAGCGAGTCGAACTCGCTCTCTGCTTCCAAGGGCCCGCCCATGGCGCGCGCCCGAGCCACACCGAGAGGATGAAAAGAGCGCGTCGGTCGCCGGTCATCGGTCGTCCGTCGTCTATTTTCGAGGGAGACGTTGGGTGAAATGGACTCCCACTGGGTGATAATCCCCACATGGGAGCTTCGACGAGGAAGTGAACTCCACGGCCACTCTGACAACTCTCATGGTCGCTTGAGGATATCCGACGAGAGGAGCGACGAATCGAGCGCCCACCTCGTGGCACGAGGTTTGCATTTTTGTTCGTGTATGGCGACCGTGATAGAAAGCCAAGCCAATCGCCATCAGGAGGCGATGATGGATAGATTGAGAGAAGCCGCCCTGATTGCCGTGCGCGATTGCATGACGGTGAAAAAAGGAGAAACTGTTCTCGTCATCACCGATGAGCCGACGCGCAACATCGGCATCGTGCTCTGGCAAGCGGCGCGCGACCTGGGAGCTGAGGCCATGCTCGTTGAGATCTTGCCACGACGGACCAACGGTGAGGAACCCCCGGCACCGGTCGCCGAATTGATGAAGCACGTCGATGTCATTCTGGCGCCGACGAGCAAATCGCTCTCCCACACGGACGCACGTCGGAAGGCCAGCCGGGCGGGCGCGCGCATAGCTACGCTGCCGGGCATCACCGAGGACATGATGATCCGCACGCTGAACGCCGATTACGCCCGGATTGCCGAGCGGAGCATTCGACTCGCCGCGATGCTGACCGAAGGAAAGACGGTCCACGTGACCACGCCGGCGGGGACGGATATCACCATGTCCATCGAGGGCCGCATCGCCGAACCCGACACGGGGCTGGCTCATGAACCGGGAGCGTTCGTCAATCTCCCGGCGGGCGAAGCCTACCTGGCTCCCGTCGAAGGGACGGCCCGAGGGACGATCGTGGTCGATGGTGCGATGGCCGGCGTCGGCATGATCACCGACCGACCGATTCGCATGGTCGTGGAAGATGGTTACGTCGTCGAGATCGATGGCGGCGAGGAAGCGGCGCGGCTCATCGAGTTGATCGAACCGTTCGGGAAACCGGCACGGAATATCGGCGAATTGGGAATCGGCACGAACGATCGCGCCAAACTCACCGGTCTCATTCTGGAAGATGAGAAAGTGATGGGTACGGTGCATATCGCTCTCGGCGATAACGTCTCGTTCGGCGGCACGGTCCGAGTACCCAGCCACCTGGACGGGCTCTTGAAACAGCCAACGTTGACCATCGATGATCGGGTCATCATGCGAGACGGCGCGTTGCTCATCGAGACATGACGAGACAGAGTGAACGCCCAATCGCGGGACAACGAGATCGGCCCGGCCAGTGGCCGCGGGCTCACGTTTCCCGTGCACGCCCGAACCCGTACCGGGCATAACTGGAGGAGCGTATGGATCAACGTACTGAGAAAATGGGACCTTCCACACTGGCCATTCATGGCGGGCGCCCTCTCACCGAGGGAGCGCACGCGTTGAGCATGCCGCTGTATCTGACGTCCTCTTTCGTATTCCAGAGCGCACAGGAAGGCGCCGAATTGTTCGCCCATGAGAAGGAGGGGTTCATCTACACGCGGATGGGGAATCCCACCGTCGAGGCGACGGCCTCCAAGATCGCCGCCCTGGAAGGGGCCGAAGAGGCGTTGCTCACCGGCTCCGGTATGGCGGCGATTTCGACGACCCTGTGTGCGTTGCTTCAACCCGGGCAGCAATTGATCGCCGGGCGCGTCCTCTACGGCAGTACGCTCACTCTCCTCAAGAGGATGGAACGGCGGTGCGGGATGAACATCCGCTACGTCGATGTGACCAACCTCGATGAAGTGCGTGACGCCCTTCACCTCTCTACGCAAGTGGTCTACATCGAGACGCCGGATAATCCTCTGCTGGGCGTCGCCGATATCGCCGGCATTGCTGCCTTGGCCAAGAAAGTTGGGGCATTGCTCATTGTCGATAATACCTTCGCCACGCCGTTCAATCAGCGTCCGTTGGCGTTGGGCGCCGATCTGGTGATTCACAGCGCCACCAAGTACCTCAGTGGACATGGCGACCTCATCGCCGGTGCAGTAGTGGGTTCACGGCCATTGGTCTCCGCCGTGCGCGAAGAATTGAAGGAGAAAGGGGCCATCTGCGGCCCATTCACGGCGTGGCTGCTGCAACGCGGTCTCAAGACGTTCGCTCTGCGCATGGAGCGTCACAATGCCAACGGGCTGGCCGTGGCTCGGTTTCTCGAGCAGCATCCTCGCGTGGAGCGGGTGCACTATCCGGGATTGCCATCGAGCCCGCATCATGCGCTGGCGCGGCAACAGATGAAGGGCTTCGGAGGAGTGCTCTCTTTTGAAGTGAGCGGCGGACTGGAAGCCGGGATGAGGTTGGTCAACGCCGTGACATTGTGCACGCGCGCGGTCAGTCTCGGCGATGCCGAGACGTTGATCGAACATCCGGCCTCGATGACTCATGCAACCGTGCCGCCCGAACAGCGGCGAGCCGCCGGCATAACCGACGGGTTGGTGCGGTTGGCCGTGGGTCTGGAAGACCCCGAGGACATCATTGCCGATCTGGATCGAGCGCTGGCCGCTTGTTGCTGATGGCAGCTCCATCGCCCTGGTTGGCCCGGGGGGATGAGGACCGGGCGGTGCTCGGTCGCCGCCCCCCTCGCTAAAAATTGTGTGGCGTAAGATGGCATCTGGCGCCACTCCCCCTTCATAGTGTCCTGGAGGAGATTCTCCTCACCTGCGGCCATGTTCGCCCCGTCCCTCTTTCGCCTTCACCTCCGGGTCGGTTTCTCGATATCATGTGGCAGGGGGATTCTCATGGAGGTGATGACCGATGATTGACATCGACATTCCCGGCC
>RFHM01000239.1 GCA_003696865.1 Acidobacteriota bacterium
GAACCCTTCCCATCGCGGCGTGGTGGGTGGCAAGATGCCCTCCATGACGCTTCGGGCGATGGCCAGTTCCGTCTCCAGGCGTCGCGCCGCCATCATCTCGGCGTGCAAAATGGCGCGCTCGATCGCCGCCGCCACGCCGGAAGCGAACACCCGGACGAGCTCCAGCGAGAGGGGATCATACGTATCTTTTCGATCCGACTCCAGATTCAATAACCCGATGACGCGCCCGCCGCTGCCCATGATGGGGACGGCGATTTCCGAGCGCGTGGAGGCGCGCGCCTCGATGTATCGTCGATCGCTGGCCACATCAGCGATGAGCATGGGGGCGGCGGCATCCATGACGCGCCTGAGCAGGCGCTCCCCCTTGGAGACGAGTTCCGTCTGGCTCACGCCCGCCGAATAGCCACGCACCGCATAGTGTTTGAGGCGTCCCGTCTCGGGATCGCTGACGTAGAGGCCCGCGGCATCATACTCCAGGAGGGCGCGCAACCCATCCAGGATCGCCTCCAGCGTCTCCTGGAGAGAGAGCGCCCCGCTGACCTGGCGAAATGCCTCCACCATGGCCCGCATCCCTCGCAACACCTCGTCGGTGACGGCGGGCTCCTTCACCGTTGATCGTCCTTCGGTCATCGTCGGCCGCTCGTCGTTCATGACGCGCTGGCCCGCGGTCGCCCGAGAAGCGTGGACGGCGGATCGGGGGCCTGGAGCCCGTTCGTCTCGGGCCTTGAGGCGATCTTCATGGCTCATCGACTCTCTCGTCGTCATAGACTCTCGGTCGCTCGGGAGAGGGGCGAGATCCGTCTCGCTCGGGCGACGCGATCGCTTCTGGATGCTCCCTCCTCCCCCGTCGATTGGTCTTCCTTGGTCTCATCCTCGTCGCACTGAGGGAGTCGTTTGAGCGTCGGTTTCTCCCGCTCCTTCAGCTTGATCTCCCGGAGCACCTGTTCGAGCCGCCGCTTGGCGCGATGAAACTGAGGCGAATCGACGATGAGGTCCGGCTTGGGCGGCAGGTACATGATCTCGCTGAACGTGGCCACGATGCGATCGTAAAATGGCGGATGCGTCCGGAAGAAGCTCACCGCCTTCACGTAGCCTTTCTCGCTGGCCATCTTATCGAAGAAGGTGATGAATCCCTTGGGATCGTATCCCGCCTTCCAGCAATACTGGACGCCCAGTTGATCGGCCTCCGCCTCGAACTCCCGACTGACGCCGAGCAGGGCCAGTTGAAGGACCATTCCCAGGCCGAAGAAGCCGTACTGCAAGGCATAGTAGGTGCCCACGCCGACCACGCCGCCGGTGAAGATGAGAGCGGCGATTTGTGCCGCCTGATAGACGAGATTGGCGATCGTCGCTCGTTTCATCATTCGGGCGCCATGCCGAGCGGCGGCGTGGGCGATCTCGTGCGCCATCACGCCGGCCAACTCCGATTCGGTCTCCACTTTTTGAAGGAGTCCCGTGTTGACGAACAGGAATCCTCCGGGGAGCGCGAAGGCGTTGATCTCATCGCTCTCCAGCACGGTCACCCGAACGGGCACGCGGAGATCGGAGTTCGCCGCGATGACCTCGGCGAGGTTCCGGACGTAGGCGTTGAGTTTCTCGTCCTCCACCTCGGGGGGCATCAATCCGTAGGCTTTCATTCGTCGGATGGCCTCCTCGCCGATTTTGATATCTTTCTCCTGTCCCTCGCCGACGAGGCGAATGCCGATATCTTCCACGTCGCCGTGGCGGCGCTCCCGAGCGCGTCCTTCGGCGATGATGCGCTCGATCTCCTTCTTCTTGGCCGGCCACTGCGCGATGAGATCGAGTTTGGCGAACTTGTTGGCGAAGGCCACCTTCACGCCCTGTTGGCGCTCGACCCGCTTCAGTCGCAACTGGCGCTCCAGTTTGAGGATGCGACAGTGAAGCTGGCGACGCTCGGTGGCCACCGGTTCGCTCTCCCGGTCGGCGCGCCGATTGAGCTCGGCCAGTTGCTTTCGCGCGCGTTTGATGGCCTGTCGCAACTGGCGCTCTTCTCGTTCCAGGCGCTTCTCTTCGGCCCGCTTCTCGCTCTCCAATCGCTTGCGGAATGCTCGGATCTCCTCCTCGGTGAACGACAGTCGTGGGGAGAGTTCTAGCAGCTCGAGATAGGACTTCTCGACCAGCGTCTCCAGCTTCGGCCGTTCCGCAGACTGGGCCCATACCGGGCCGATGTTCGCCCAGAGCAACAACGTTGAGAGCACGATGGCCGTCGTTCTTCTCATCATCTCCTCCTCATCGAGTCTCGCCGATTCGATTCACCGGCGTCCGCTCGTTCTTCGCCCGACTCTCACGCCTCCTCCATTCACGAATCGGAGAGCAATCCCGCTCGAACCAGCTCGGCGTCGGGTACGCGCACGATCAGCACCGGGCACGTGGCGTGATCGAGCACTTTGCGCGAGACGCTGCCCATCAGGAAACGCAGGACGCCGGTTCGCCCGTGCGAGCCCATGGCGATGAGCGTGGCGCCGATCTCTTCGGCGAAGCGCAAAATCTGATCGGCGGGATCGCCCTCCACCATGAATTGTCCGTGTGAGATCAATCCTTGCTCGGCCAGCGCCGCATTCACGGCGGCGAAGATGCGCTCGGCCTCCCGCTGGTGCTCCAGGCGACGCCGACGCTGGGCTTCCGGATCATCCCAGGTCCCTTCGGCCATGAACGCCGGAGGCCGGTGAACGGTGAGGAGGACGATTTCCGCCCCCTCGGTGTTGACCAACCGCCCCAACCGCCGAGCGACTTCCAGCGAGTGCTCCGATCCATCCACGGGGAGCAGAATGCGCTGCGGCGTTCGAGACTGGGCGTATTTCGCTCCCACCGCCGTCTCTCCCCGGTCCATCGCCCGGTCGAGCGCCACCACGCCGGGCAATGGACGACCGGCCAGCACCTGCAGGGCCGATTGGCCTCCCGTCGTCAAGTGGCGAATGCGTTCCACCGGCAGATTGAAGTGACGGATGGCGCGGGCCAGGCTATCGCCACAGATGATGCTCCGTTGCCAACTGGGGCGAACGCGTTCGGCGATGAGCTCGGCCACCCGGCGAGTTCCGGCGGCGAACGGCTCGATCTCCCAGAGTCCCAACGGACCGTTCCAC
>RFHM01000240.1 GCA_003696865.1 Acidobacteriota bacterium
ATCGTCCTCATAATCTGGTGAGTTCCATCGATTATCTGAAGCAACATGGCATCACGCTGCCCCATCACTTCGCCTCATCCAAGCCCGCGCGGTATCCCGACGTGCTCATCGCTCACCTGACGAAATTCACCGCCGCCCTGCAAGGCTATGTGGTCGGCCCGGTCATCTGGGATAGCCTCAATTTCGCGCTGGCTCCCTTCCTCGAAGGGATGGATGAACGCGCGCTCCAGCAATTGGCGCAAGCGCTCATCTTCGAACTCTCGGCGCCGGCCATCGCCCGAGGCGGCCAGTTCGTGGCCTGTCAGTTGCATTTGGATTGGGATGCGCCCGACTATCTGGCCCCGCGGCCGGCGCTCGGACCCGGTGGCCAGGAGACGGGCAAGACCTACGGCGAATACACGGAGACGGCCCGTCGCTTCTTGCAGGCCGTGTTCGAAGTCTTTCTCCACGGCGATGCCGCCGGCCGGCCTTTCCTCTCTCCACGCCCCATCTTGCATATCACCGACCGATTCGCGACCACCCCCGGATACCGCACGTTTCTCGAGTTGGTCAGTCAGGTGGCCGTGGAAAAAGGCGGCGTTCGCATCGCCCTGGATCGCGAAGAGCCGCGGAGCTTCCTCGCCCGATTTGGTATCCCGTTCGACGCCGGGTACGCGGATGCCGCCACCTGGCGCTGGCGAAGTTCCGCTTTGCAATCGGTGGCGCTCAATCTCCCTCGCATTGGCTTTCAAGCGGAAGGAGATCTGGTCCGCGTTCTCCAAGGGATGACCGAAGTGATGGAAGTGGCCGCTCAGGCTCATCTGGAGAAGCGCGTCTTCCTGGAGCGGCTGATGGCCATGGGCGAGAATGGGCCTCTCTCGCTCCTGGTCATGCGCCGTGCCGAGACGCAATTTCTCCGATTGGCCTGGACGACTTTCCTGATGTGCCCGGTGGGGATGGACGAACTCGTCTTTCACCTGACCGGGGATCATCTCCACGAGTCGGATCACGCCGTGGAGACGGCGCTGAAGATCCTGGACCATCTACAACGAGAGATTCGACGTCTCAGCTCCAAGCACAAAGTGCGATTCGTCCTGGCCGAATCGCACGATGAAGTGACCCCCCATCGACTGGCTCGCCAGGACTTGCGCTCCCCATTCTCGGAACAGGCGGCGCGCTGTGCCTCCGGCGATCCCTCGACGACTGAGGTCTACTACACGAGCGGGCTCAAGGTATTGCCACGAGCGCCGGTCAGCGCTCTGGAGCGCACGCGCGTAGAGGGTCTGCTCCACGACCACGGCGTTTTCGATGCCGTGACCCCCATCTGGTTGAATACAGAGGCGCGCGCCGTCGACCGGATGGCCGTATTCATCTCCCAGGCCTTTTATCAAACTCACGGCGCCACCTTACTCCCCGCTCCGGAATTCACGCTTTGCCTCAGTTGCGGGCGACCGTCGCGCGGTTTCCACTCGGCTTGTCCTCACTGCCAGTCTCAACGGCTGGATGGACTCGCCCTCAGCACCGACCACTTCAGCCGAACGTCGACCTGGAACCAGGGGCTGCTGGCTCAATTGCGCGATCGCTATCGCGTCAATCAAGACCTGGAATGAGCGTGGGGAAGGAAAAAAGGGACGAAGAGGAGGGATGACTCGTCCCCGCGAACGGTTCGGCGGCGAACCGCGCTCGTCACTCATCCAACGAAGCGCAACGAACGGCGAACCGCCCTCAATAGATCACAGGCGGCTCACTTCCGTTTCGGTCGGATTCCATCCATAGCGTATGATTTCAACCTTCACTCTCCGCACGCCAAACTCGATGGCTTCCTCATACGTGGGCAACCAGATATCCAATCGACGTCCTTTAATCTTGGCGCCCGTATCGAGCACCGTATAAATGCCGGAATATTTTCCGGCATGCAAGCGAATGATGGACCCGATGGGCAACACCTTGGGATCTGCAGCAACCACTCCCCGATTGACGCGAACCCCGGAGAACGTGATGCCACGCAAGCAGTATGCCGTCGCCAGGAAGTCGTAAAGGACGACATCGGGCTCCGGCTCGTCCACAGAAGCGCCTTCGTTCACTTCGTCAACATCCGCCGTTTCTGCGCGCGCTGGACCGATCTCGACCCGGACCGGCCGTTGATCGGATGATGGTTGAACCAGGATGGCCGACTCGACCGGTGCTCCCGCCCGGTCGGCCTTGACCGAGATCAACGAAAACGATGAGACTCCCGCCACCGCCAATACGGCGGCGGATAGCACGCTGATCAGACCTCGCCATATGTTCATCTCTGACACCTCCTTCGGACGCCATCCCAAACCCGCAGTCCAAACCATCAGAACGAAAATGACGGAATCACTCGGTGAAGACCGGGGCGATGACGTCCTTAGGTGGTCTTTTCCAAAAACACCTATTTTACTTCCAAAGACAGAAATGGTCAATGCCAGCGACGATGACGTACCAGACCCGCCAACCGACGCCCGTCGAGGGCGTGCGAGAGCGTCCCGATGGGTTGGCCCCGAGCGACGCCGCCCAAGGACCACATCATTCGAACATCCATCGTCATCATTCATCGCCATATCCTCTCTCAAAAGCACCTGGAGAGGCCCATGAATGCTCCCCTATGGCCCTCTCCTCCGTGCACCGGGGAGCAAACGCCATACCACGCCGCCCCTGATTTCGCGCCCGACGAGGAACAAAAGGCTATCAAATTGAAAAACAATGCGTTACAAGGTTGGCCCGGAACATCTTCTCCGCTTCCTGCCCGGATTCGTGGTGTCGCATTGGTGAAACAATGTTTTCAGAGAACCGCTACATGCATTTCTCCACGGCTTCCCAGACGGCCGGTGCAATGAGCGGGGAAGTAACGATCTCCGGAGGCCAGCTCTGAAGCCCGAGCAAAGAGGTCTCGCGGCCGAACCGCAGGGACCATCCCTCACCTCCGGGAAACCCCGCCGCTGGTCGGCGGGGAGCACTCGGTCGAGAGCCTGTTCGCGGTGCCCTCCGAGGAAATCCCGCGACGCGTCTGCAGGTTCGGGGAACCTCCGGCTCTTCTCTGACCGTCATCGGCGCGCGTCGGAGAATATGGCGTCCATTAGGAATGAGCCGCAGCCCAGGGTTGCCGTTGTGCTCTGTCTTCGACTCGTCCACCGCGCTCCCTGCTTCTGGCTGGCGCACCCAAGGGAGGCCCCTCGCGTCACTCCCGAAGAGGCTCTACGCTCAGTTGGTCGAGATGGAATTCGCGGGGACCGCGATAAGTGACGATCCAATCGATGCCCAGTTGCCGCAATCGGTTCACATCGACCTCGGCTCGCGTCACTTTCACTCGACCTGGCTGCCGGCGATACACATAAACTCTCCGTGGGTAGAGGGCGGCATTGAAATAGGGGGCGTAACTGCTCGTTCCTCGTCGTTCCAGGATGAGAAGCAGGGAGGCCTCCTCCGGGATACGCTGACGAAGGCGAGCGATGGCATCAGACAGATCCCGGTGCCAAGGGACGAGGCGAATCTCCTGTTTCCATTGGGCTTCCGAGGCGGTCCACCAGTAGACGCCGTAAAAGAGCCAATAGGCCACCGTGGGAACGATGATCAGGACGTGCAGGCGGAAAAGCAGGGCCAGGATGCGTGGCCGCATATCGAACCACATCTGAAATTCCGGCGCCGCCTTCTTCATTCCCCACCAGAGGATCGCCGAAGCGAGGACCATCATGGGCATAAAGAGCCGCATCTGTCCCGGCAGGGCATGGAGGCGCGCCGATTCCACCGACGGGCCGAGGGCGGCCAGTACGTGGAGATACACCCCATCGGGCAGGAGTCCCAGGATCAGACAGAAGATGGCCAGCCCCAACAGGGCATCATACCAGTGAAACGTCCATCTCCACTTGTGGCGAGATGTTTCCATAAAGCGCATGCCGATCAATGCTCCAGCACCTGCTCGTACACGGCGATGGTTTGCTCGGCGTAGCGTTCCAGGGTGAACTGCCTGGCGCGGGCCAATCCTTTCTGGATGAGCCTCTCTCGCAACCGATCATTGGTCAACACCTCTATCATTTTCGCGCCAATGTCCGCCACGTCATGGGGATTGCAATAGAGGGCAGCATCGCCGGCCACTTCGGGCAACGCATACACTCCGGACGTGACCACCGGACATCCGCAAGCGAAGGCTTCCACGACCGGCAACCCGAAACCTTCGTGAAGCGAGGGAAAGACCAACAGATCGGCGCCCGCGTAAAAGCAGGGCACCGACTCGGCGGGGACGAACCCCGTCTGGATCACGTCATGACCGAGCCCCAATTGCTCGATCGCTTCATCCACGGCCGTATAGCCGGGCGCTTTGTAGCCGACGAGGACGAGTTTGTGAGGCAAACCGCGTCGCTTCACCTCGGCATAGGCTTTGACCGTGGCCAGCACATTCTTCTTGGGTTTGATCGTCGACACGCTGAGGATATAAGGCCTCGATATGCCATACCGAGCTAATGTGGGCTGCCAGTCCAGGTCGGGCCTGAACGCCTCGCTCACGCCATTATACACGACGTGAATCTTCTCTGGCGGCACCCGATAGTGAGCAATGAGATCCCGTTTCGAGGCCTGAGAGACGGTGATGATGGCGTCGAAAGTGGGTAACGCTCGGCGATAGCGCTCCAGTTTGAGCGGGTGAAACCGCTCCACGAGGCCATGGGGCAGCGCGGCGCGGGCGGCGCCGTGGATCGTCACGACCCGCTTGATGCCCGTGGCCCACCAGGTGTAGGGGACGTACAAGAAAGGATAGTGAATCAAATCGATGCCCCGCCGCTTCAGAAACAGGGCCACGAAGGCGGCATACGCATAGTGATTCTCCAACCAGGAGGGCAAGATGAGTTCGGGCGCTCGGGCGGTGATCAAATCGGCGCGCGCGCGCCGGCGAAGGAGCATGAAATTCTCCAACTGCGCGGCCAATCGCTCGACGAGCGCGGTCAACAGAAGACCGAACGTATGCCGTCGGCCATCGAGACGATCTACCGCCAGGACGATTCTCTCGCTCAATCGGCTACTCAAGATATCCCAACTCCCTCAGCCGCTCGCGAATCTCGGCTTCCTCCTCGGCCGACTCCCAGACCTCCGATGCGACGTCCGGTGACGGGCGGCGACTGGAAGAACAGCGGCGAATGGGGCGTCGTCGAAGGAAGTCCTCGTCCAGCGCCTCTTCGATCACCCGACCATCCAGATCCTCGGGCAGAGGGACGTCGGCCAGATAGAGCATCGTGGCCGTGACATCCTCGATGCCGGGCGCCGTCGGATTGGCTCGCGCCATTTGGACGTTCGGTCGGACGGCGCGCCCCGACATGATGAGGATGCCCTCGCGGCGATGCGTACCTTGGTTCTTCTGGGGGATGCGGAGAATGAGCTCCGACGAGCGCCCCCCCGTCTCGATGCCATATTCATCATCGAGGATGAAAATGATATCGGGCGCTGCCGTCGTATACGGGCCATGATAAACGTCCTCTCGGCGCCGAACGTCGATGATGATGGGTTTCCCCGTCGCCGGATCGCGTACGGCGGCGAGTCGATTCATGAGTTGCGTTCGAAGCGCTTCATACGGCGGACCCGGTTCAATGACCCCTCCAGGATGCTCCGTGGTATTGATCCACACGCCGCCGATATAATCGTGAAGTTTGATGAGCTTGGCTTTGACGCCGCGTCGGGCCAGAGTTTTCAGACCCGCTTCGGCGCGGTGGAGAAAGCGCTCGGGCACCAGTGGAGTGAGATATTTATAGATCCGCCGCTTGCTCGACGAAATCCGGTTGAACGCCCGCCGAACGTTACGCTCCCATCCACCGGTCGAGACGAACAACTGGAGTCGTTCGGCCAAGGCGGAGAAGTTCAGTCGCTTGATGGCGGCGGGGCCGAACCCATGGTCGGAGAGAACGAGAACATCATATTCGTCGCCGGCTAGGCGCACCAATTCGGCGAGCGCGCGATCCAGTTGACGATACACATCCACGACATCCGCTTCGATGTGAGCCCATTCCGAGGCGTCACACCGGGGATCAACGATGTGCCAATAGCGGTGTTGGAGGCGATCTGTCTCGGTGAAGATGACGACGAAACAATCCCAGCGTTCGCGACGAAACAGCTCCAGAGCGACGCGGGTTCGCTTGGCGAGCACGTCGCGGATGCGCCGCAGGAACTGAGCATCCGGGGAAGAGAAGTCTTTCTCCCGCGGGTTCAGATCGATCTCGTATGGAGGGAGCGCTTCGGCCAACTCCGGCGGGTAGGTGAACTGGCGAGCGCCCGGCGGCGTGAGCATGCCGGTGATCATGAGGCCGTTGATGGGCGCTGGCGGATAGGTCATGGGCAGATTGATCAACGCCAGACGCAAACCGGCGGCGCTCATCAATTCCCAGAACTTGGCTTCGCCGATCG
Source organism: Acidobacteriota bacterium (assembly GCA_003696865.1). Lineage (GTDB taxonomy): Bacteria > Acidobacteriota > Blastocatellia > HR10 > J050 > J050. The sequence goes on from RFHM01000240.1 coordinate 6,385, forward strand.
ACCGCGAGTTGACCACCACGCCGGGCACGGCCATGTGGGTGCGTTGACCTCGCCCCAGAGCCTTCGGCGACCAGGGATTCACTTCGTAGAACTGGAAGATACCATGCTTGCCGGGATTCTTGCCCGTGATGAACGATGTCCACGCGGGAGCGGAAACGGGCGGTAGCGTGGAGTTGAGCGGGGCGGAAAACCCGTTGGCCCTCAGTCGCGCCAGCGTCGGCAGGCAACCTCGTTCTATCAATCCGTCCAGCGCGATGAAAGAAGCGCCGTCCCATCCGATGATCAACAACTTTCGCTTCATCACCTCGTCATCTCGGAGCGACCGCGTCTCCATCGACGATTCACCGGCCACGACCCACCATCGGCGACCGGGAAGGCGCGATGCGCCGTGAGTCGCCGCCCATCGGCGGGCATCTCTGGTGAGGGGCGAACAATAGGGTTCGCCAGTCGCTCGAACCCGAATTGCAGACCGTCACTCAATGTCGAAGGCGCGATCCACCATTCCCTCTCCCCCAGAGGGCTTCACCGCACAATGCCGACGATACGCCATTGGTCGCCGATTTTCCGGACGCGAAGGGCGCGCTCTCGATTCCGCCGTTTGTTCTTCAGCTTCACGATGGCTTCGGTCTCGCTGATCTTTTCCACTCCGGGGACGGGTTC
>RFHM01000241.1 GCA_003696865.1 Acidobacteriota bacterium
AGACGTGAGCTTTCCCGTCGATCAACCGGCGGTGCTCCTGGAGGTTGAGAGCAGGTCTCTGAAATAGCTGTCGAAGTGAGGCTCCCCGCGGACCAGCCGCGCGTGGCCTCCTGAATGGGGGAAGTCCCTTCCAAACGAGCCGCTCATCTGATCCCTCCCCACAGTCAAGCTGTGGGGCATCCGGGGTGGAGTGGAGCCTCGGCGACGAGCGGAATCCTGATCCCTCCCGCATCCCCATGAATTCGCCAGCGAGTAACTGCAGGCTCGCCACCTTCTCCGGAGGTCCCGGGAGCTGGTCTCCAAGGATGGTTGCGTTTCTCGCCATGATAGGACGCGCTCGGACTATGACAGCCTCTAACCCGCCATTGATGCCCTGTATGTCCAGAAACCGCTTGCAATCCTCGGTGGAAGGAATTATGTTCCCCATTCACCTTTTCCAATCCTGGAGGTCAATCTTATGAAGATGAGCGTATCGCTCGCGACTCTTGTGGGATTGATGTTGTTGAGTGGCTCGGTGCGAGCTCAACAGACGCCTCAGGCCTTCATCGGCGCGCGCCTCATCCCCATCACCGGCCCGGACATCGCCGACGGCGTTCTCGTCGTTCATCGAGGCAAGATCGTAGCCGTTGGTCCGACCGGATCGGTGACTATCCCGGCTGACGCGCAACGTCACGATGTGCGCGGGCGGGTCATCATGCCCGGTCTGGTTGATACGCACAGCCACATTGGTGAAGTGGAGGGCGCCGATGCCAGCGCGCCCATCCAGCCCGATATTCGCGTCCTCGATGCCATCAACGCCCTGGATGACCGCATTCAGAAGGCCCAGGCTGGCGGCATCACCACCGCCAATGTGATGCCCGGTTCAGGACACTTGATGAGTGGACAGACGCTATATCTCAAACTGCGCGATGGTCGCACGATCGACGACCTCCTCATCAGATACGCGGACGGGCGCATCGCCGGGGGAATGAAGATGGCCAACGGGACGAATTCTCGACGCCAACCGCCCTTCCCGGGAACGCGCGCCAAGTCGGCGGCGCTGGTCCGCGCCGAGTTCATCAAAGCGCAGGAGTATCGAGAGAAGATTCGCCGCGCCCAGGGAGATCCCGAGAAGATGCCCCCGCGCGATCTGAGAATGGAAGCGCTGGTTGAAGTTCTGGACGGGAAGCGCATTGTGCATCATCACACTCATCGTCACGATGACATCCTGACCGTTCTGCGCCTGGCCGAGGAATTCGGATTTCGCGTGGTGTTGCATCACGTCTCCGATGCCTGGAAAGTCGCCGACCGCATTGCCGCCGCCGGCGTCCCCTGCTCGATCATCGTGGTGGATAGTCCTGGAGGGAAGCTGGAAGCCAAAGATGTTTCCTTCAAAACGGGAGCCGTTCTGGAACGCGCCGGCGTGCTGGTGGGATTCCACACCGATGATGCCATCACCGATTCTCGCCTCTTCTTTCGCCAGGCGGGGTTGGCCGTGAGAGCGGGCATGTCCAGAGAGAAAGCGCTCTATGGATTGACCATGGCCGGCGCCCGAATGCTCGACTTGCAGGATCGCATCGGATCGTTGGAGGTGGGCAAAGATGCTGATTTCATCATCCTCTCGGGCGATCCGTTGAGCGTCTACACCAAAGTGCTGGAGACGTGGGTGGAGGGCGTCAAGGTCTTCGATCGGCGCGATCCTCGAGATCGCCTCTACGCCGTCGGTGGCTATGGGGCGAGTCGCGATCGCACCAACAGCGCCGAATATATCGCTGAGGAGGAATGGGAGTGATGAACGGAGAACGATCAGTGACCTCACCGGATATTGGACGGAAGCGGTCATCGCCGTGCGGGCTCCTGGCGCTGGCTTTTCTGGTCCTGCTCGTCTGGGCTTCGCCCATCTGGGCGCAACTGGCCGTGCGCGGCGAGACGGTCTATACCATGGCCGGTCCTCCGATCACCGATGGCGTAGTGCTCATCAAGGATGGTCGGATCGAGCGCGTCGGTCCGGCCCGCGAGGTGCGCATTCCGCGCGGCTGGCAAGTGCTGGCGGCCAAAGTCGTCACGCCGGGCCTCATCGACGCTCATACGGTCGTGGGTCTCTCCGGCTATTTGAACCAGCCGCAGGATCAGGATCAACTGGAACGCTCCTCGCCCATTCAGCCGGAATTGCGAGCCATCGATGCCTATAATGCGCGCGAGCGCCTCATCGAATGGGTGCGAGGATTTGGCGTCACGACCATCCACACCGGCCACGCTCCCGGCAATTTGATCTCCGGTCAAACGATGATCGCCAAGACGCGCGGTCAGACGGTAGACGAAGCAGTGATCGTGCCCACGGCCATGGTCGCCGCCACGCTCGGCGATGCCGCTCGAGGGCAACAGGGCAAATCGCCGGGCACGCGGGCCAAGATGATGGCCATGCTTCGTGCCGAATTGGTGAAAGCGCGAGCTTACGCCGAGAAGCGAGCGCGCGCCGAGGTGGGGAAGCGACCACCTCGCGATCTCCACAAGGACGTGCTCGTGCGCGTCCTCAACAAAGAGCTTCCCCTCCTCATCACGGCGCATCGCGCGCGCGACATCCTCTCGGCATTGCGACTGGCTGAAGAATTCGATATTCGCGTGGTCCTCGATGGAGCTGCTGAAGCCTATCTGGTCATCGACGAGATTCGTAAGGCCGGCGTACCCGTCATCGTTCATCCCACGATGGCGCGGGCGTTTGGCGAGCGGGAGAACCTGAGTATGGAGACGGCGGCTACTTTGCGGCATGCCGGCATCCCCATTGCTCTGCAGAGCGGCTATGAGGCGTATGTGCCCAAGACGCGCGTCGTGTTATTCGAAGCGGCCATCGCCGCCGCCAATGGATTGTCGTTCGAGGAAGCGCTGGCCAGCATCACGATCGACGCGGCCAGAATCCTGGGCATCGCCGATCGGGTGGGATCGATCGAGCCGGGCAAGGATGGCGATCTGGCCTTGTTTGATGGCGATCCTTTCGAGTACACGACGCACTGCATCGGCGTGATCATCGAAGGGGATGTGGTCAGTCGAGAGGCGAGGTGAGCGCGTCGGCGCGGCGTCATCGCTCGTCGATGGTTGAGCGAAGAACGATGAATTGGTTCCAACGCCTTCCCAAAGTCGAGCTTCACTTGCATCTGGAAGGAGCCATTCCGCACGAAGCTCTCTGGCAACTCGTTCAGAAATACGGTGGAGATCCATCGGTGCCCGATATAGAGGCGCTTCGGCAGCGGTTTCGATATCGAAACTTCACGGAGTTCATCAAAACCTGGTTGTGGAAGAATCGGTTTCTGCGCGAGTACGAAGATTTCACCTTCGTGGCCGAGGCGGTGGCGCGGGATCTGGCGGCGCAGAATATTCGCTATGTCGAAGCCTTTTTCTCGCCGGTGGATTTCGCCCATCATGGCCTGAAAACGCAGCGGCTGGCCGAAGCTATTCGCGCCGGGTTGGCGCGCGTCCCGGAGATCGAGGTGGCGCTCATCGCCGATCTGGTGCGCAATTACGGCCCTTATCGGGCGGCGCTGACGCTGGATGAGATCACCGAAGTGCGCCAGTTGGGCATCATCGGCATCGGGATCGGAGGATCGGAGGAGAAGTTCCCGCCGGAACTGTTCACCGAAGTCTATGAAGAGGCGCGGCGGCGCGGGTTTCATACCACGGCCCACGCCGGCGAGGCGGCGGGCGCCGAGAGCATATGGGGAGCCATACGTCAGCTTCGGGTGGAGCGCATCGGTCACGGCACGCGCGCCGAGGAGGACGAGGCGCTGGTCGAGTTCCTGGTCGAGCGGCGGATTCCGCTGGAGATGTGCCCGATGTCCAATCTGCGCACGGGCGTGGTGCGTTCGATGGATGAGCATCCGGTGCGTCGATATTTTGATCGTGGGGTGCTGGTGACCATCAACACGGACGATCCCAAGATGTTCGGCAATTCGTTGGCCGAGGAGTATGAGGTATTGGAGCGGC
>RFHM01000033.1 GCA_003696865.1 Acidobacteriota bacterium
ATGGCCGAGGAAGAGAAGCTCAAGCGGGAGCTGGAAATCGCTCAGGAGGTTCAAGCGCGCTTGTTCCCTCAGACGGGTTCGCGATTGGCCACGCTGGATATCGCCGGCGTATGTCTGCCGGCGCGCGGAGTGGCCGGCGACTATTACGATTTTCTCCCCCTGGCACGCGGTCGTTTGGGCGTCGCCGTGGGGGATATCTCCGGGAAGGGAATTTCTGCCGCTCTCCTCATGGCCAATCTTCAGGCCAGCCTGAGAAGCCAGGCGGGGTTGGCCGGATTGAACGTGGCGCGGCTGTTGCGCGTTGTCAATGCCTTGCTGTTCCGGTCGACGAGTCAGAATAAATTCGCCTCTCTGTTCTATGCCGTCTATGATGAATCCACTCGGGCGTTCACCTATGTCAATGCCGGCCACAATAGCCCGCTTCTGTTCCGCGGGATGGCCGAGGGTGAACGTCCGGCTCGAGGGGGAGTGGCCCCTCGGATGGCGACGCGGGCCGGCCTGGGATTGGCTCGACGACCGGACGTCGGCCACCTGGTGGAGCGGTTAGAGACGGGAGGAACGATCATCGGCGCTTTCGAAGCGGTGCCCTTTGAACAAGAAACGACGTATCTCCATCCGGGAGATATGGTCGTGGCCTATACCGATGGCATCACCGAGGCGCGTTCTCCGGAGGGCCGGGAATTCGGAGAGGAGCATCTGGAACGCCTGCTGTGGGATGCGCGGGCGCTCACCGCTCGGCAGATCATCAATCGCGTCATGACGGTGGTCGGCGATTTCACTCGAGGCGTAGAGCAGCACGATGATATGACGTTGGTGGTGATGAAAGTCCTGGCCTGAGACGCGAATCGAGCGCGATTGGAAATCGAACGTCGAGATGAACCGACGGAACATCGAGCGAAATTCGGTTCCCCTCATCGGAGAGGAGAACATCTCCGGAAGGGGGAGGGAAGGGGAAACTCACTATAATGATCGAGGAGGCATGAACGATGCAGACGGGAGAGACATCTCCACGCACTGATCGGGATATCATTGGTCGGATTCAAGAGGCGTTGAAGCGAGCGGGCATCGGCGGGTGGCTGTTTTACGACTTCCGCCAGAGCGATCCGCTGGCCTATCGCATTTTGGGATTGGACGAGACGCGGTTGGGCACGCGGCGCTGGTTCTATTTCATTCCCGCCGAGGGCCAGCCGGCGAAGATCGTCCACGCCATCGAGAGGGAACATCTGGATGCGCTGCCCGGAAAGAAGTTCGTCTATCTCTCCTGGCAGCAACTTCATGAGTACGTGCGCCAGACGGTTCGCGGGTGCGGCACCGTGGCCATGCAGTATTCGCCCAACAACGACATCCCCTATGTCTCGCGCGTGGATGCCGGGACGGTGGAACTCATTCGGAGCTTCGGCGTCGATGTCGTCTCGTCATCGGATCTGGTCGCTCAGTTCGAGGCCGTCTGGACGGAGGCCCAATGGCAATCCCATCGATGGACGGCGGACCGTCTGCGGCGGATCATCGATGAGACGTTCGCCGAAATCGCCCGACGCGTGCGAGAGCGGGGGGAGACCAGCGAGTACGACGTTCAACAATTCATGATGGCGTTGTTCGAGCGCGACGGCCTCATCACCGATCATCCGCCCATCGTCGCCGTCAACGCCCATGCGGCCAATCCTCATTACGCTCCCACGCGCGAGCGGACGGAACCCATAAGAGAGGGCGATTTCGTGCTCATCGACTATTGGGCGAAGAAGAAGGACGATCCCGAGGCCGTGTATGCCGATTACACGTGGACGGGATATGTGGGACGCTCGGTGCCCGACCGTTACGCGCATATCTTCGATATCGTGCGTCGGGCGCGCGATCGGGCCATCGACTTCGTTCGGCAAGCCGTGCGCGCCGGGCGATCGCTCCACGGGTGGGAGATCGATGAGGTGGCTCGAACGGTGATCGCGGAAGCGGGCTATGGGCCCTATTTCATTCATCGGACGGGTCACTCTATCGGTAAGGAAGTCCACGGGAATGGAGCCAATATCGACAATCTGGAGACTCGGGATCATCGACGCATCTTGCCTCACACCGCTTTTTCCATCGAGCCGGGAATCTATCTGGAAGGCGAGTTCGGCGTTCGCAGCGAAGTGGACGTCTACGTGACCGAGCGCGACGCCATCGTCACCGGCGAACCGGTCCAGACGGCGGTGGTGGCCATTCTGGCCATGTGAGGAGATCATCGAGAGGATGAAAATGGCGGGACGGGAGTCCATCCAGGCGTCAGCGCCCTTGCCGAGGGAATCCGCCATGAGCCCTGGCGAGACGAGGAGGACGGATGAACATAATTGTCATCGCCATCAAGCGTCACGAGACCGCAGCCGTCGCCGAGACCAGAGGACATGCCACTGCCGGCCGTCAGTCCGCTGCGCGTCGTGAGGGGAGGGAACGATGGAACCGATGAGACGACAGGGCGGCGAGCGCAGAGAACGTTGTGAGAGACGCCCCCTCGTTCGTTCATTGCTCTTCAATTGGCAGAGGACGATTGCCGGATGTCTGGTGCTCATCGCGGCCTTGCTGGGAGCGACACCGGCCCAGTCACCACCGGTGGCCACCCGGCAGCAGCTCGAGGCCATCCGGCACTATATCCGGCAAGGCTGGACGACGTTGAGGCGCTCTCATCGACAATTGCTGGCTGCTGCCATCGATCCCAAATGGGGACGGAGAGAGAAATGGCCGGTGTACGTCTCGCCACGGGAGGATCGGACTCGCCTTCGGCGTCGATTGGAGAAAGAGGTGCCCGCCGGAGATCTCGCGCGCATCGACGTGCGCCCCCTGCCGCGACATATCGACGAGATCACCGAGCACGGGCTCCTCTATCTGCCGTATCCTTACGTGGTCCCCGGAGGGCGATTCAACGAGATGTACGGATGGGATAGTTACTTCATTCTGCTCGGTCTGTTGCGCGATGGCGAGATCACCTTGGCCAAGAACATGACGGACAATTTTCTCTATGAGATCGAATATTACGGGAAGATCCTGAACGCCAATCGCACCTACTTTCTCACCCGATCGCAACCGCCTTTTCTCACCGAGATGATCCTCGGCGTCTACCGAGCGACCGGAGATAAGACCTGGTTGGCCGAGACGATCCCGGCCATCGAGAGATATTATCGCTTCTGGACGAGCGTGCCTCACCTGATCCCCGAACTCGGACTGTCGCGCTACTTCGATACCGGGCACGGGCCGGCGCCGGAAGTGGTGGCCGCCGAGCGCGATCGCGAGGGCCGTACCCATTACGATCGGGTGCGAGCCTACTATCGAACGCACGAGGTCACCGATTATCTCCTCAGCCTCTACTATGACGCCCGGAGGGATCGGCTGACCGATCTGTTTTATATCGGCGATCGCTCCATGCGCGAATCGGGCTTCGATCCCTCGAACCGGTTTGGACCGTTCAGCGTGGACATCATCCACTATGCTCCCGTGTGCCTCAATACGCTCCTCTATCGAATGGAGGTGGAGACGGCCGAGATTCTCACCATCTTGAATCGACCGAAGGCGGCCGCCCGGTGGAAGCGGCGAGCGGCGGCGCGAAAACAGATCATCAATCGATTCCTCTGGGATGAAGAGAGCGGGCTCTATCTGGACTACAATTTTCGCACCGAACGACGACGCCATTACCTGTTCGCCACGACGTTCTATCCGCTCTGGGCCGGTCTGGCCAGTCCCGCACAAGCGCGACGCGTCGTCGCCCACCTCCCCGAACTGGAGCGACCGGGGGGCCTCATGACCAGCGATCGGGTGACCGGGAACCAGTGGGACGCACCTTTCGGATGGGCGCCCCTTCACATCATCGCCATCAAAGGGCTTCGACGGTATGGTTACGACCGGGAGGCCAATCGTCTCACCATCAATTTCCTCTCGCTCATCCTGAAAGAATTCATCGAACATCATGTCATCGTGGAGAAGTACGACGTCGTTCGTCGGGAATCGGACGTGTCGGCGGGCCTCCGATTCGGCTATTCATCCAACGAGATCGGCTTCGGCTGGACCAATGCCGCGTTCGAGGAGTTGATGGCCGAATTACCCGCCGCCGAGCGCGATCGCGTGCGACGACTCTCCGGCATCCCAATACCCGGTCGGACCGAGCGTCGACCGTCATCATCGGCCGCCGCTGCCCATCGATGATCAGCGATGTGCTCACCTGGACGAGTATCATTACATCTTCGTGATGACCGCAGAGGAGCGACCGCCGGGTCCTCGGGCCATCGAGCAGGGAACCTTCCCCCGCCGATGCCCATTCTCGGGAATGGAACGGGACTCGGTTGGCTCATCCTGATCGTCGTCGCTCTCACCGTCGGTTGCACCACCCGTCGGACAGAAACGTCCCGGGCCGATGATCATCTGACCTATTGGACGTCGACGAATCCCCAGGAAATGGAATTCGCGCGCCTGATCGTCGCCGAGTGGAATCGGCAGCATCCCGAAGCGCCCATCGATTGGGAACCCATACCGGCGGGCGTCTCCTCCGAGGAGGTGTTATTGGCGGCCATCGCTTCACGGACGACGCCCGATCTCTGTTCCAATATCTGGCCGGGGGCGCTGGAGCAGTATATCGAGGCGCGGGGATTGGTGCGATTGGACGATTTTCCCGATTTCTTCTCGGTGATGCGACGGCGCATGCCCGATGAGATGCTCGCTCGATTCCGCTCGCGGGATGGTCATTACTATCAAGTGCCCTGGAAGACCAATCCCATCATGATGCTCTATAATGTGCGCATGTTCCGGGAAGCGGGCATCGATCATCCCCCGCGGACGTACGCCGAACTCCTGGATGCCGGCGCTCGCCTGACGCGGGATCGCGACGGAGATGGAGAGATCGATCAGTGGCTGATGGTCATCGATCTTCAGCCGGTGTGGTATAAACGCATGTTCGATTTCTATCCCTTCTATCTGGCCGCCTCCCGGGGACAGCCACTGGTTGCCGACGATCGGCCGGTCTTTGACAACCGCGCGGCGGTGGAGGTCTTCAGACTCTTCCGGGAGCTGTTCCGTCGCGGATATGTCATCAAGAGCCTCTCCTATAGCGATCCGTTTCTACTCGAGCGGGTGGCCATCAAACCCAACGTGGGACCATGGAGTATCGCCGAGATCGAGCGCAAACGACCGGGGCAACTCCAGTACGATGTCGCTCCCATCCCGCGACCCGATGATGTTCCTGGACCATCGATCACCTACGGGGATTACAAGAACATCGTCATCTTCAGCACGTCGCGTCGCCCTCGAGCGGCCTGGCAGTTCATCAGGTTCATGATCTCCAAACAGAACGATCTCCGGTTGCTGGAGATGACCGAGCAACTTCCCATCCGCCAGCCGCTGCTCGCCGATCCGCTGTTCGCGGGGTTTTTCCGGCGACAGCCCAAACTCATCCCCTTCGCCCGCCAGGCGTTCCACACTCGAGGCACCGACGCCGTTCCCGAATTGAAAGAGATCTTCGATGCCATCGCTCAGGAGTTCGAAGCCTGTGCCCTGTTGGGACTGAAATCGCCCGAACGGGCCGTTCATGACGCGGCCCGGCGGAGTCGGCTCATTCTATCGCTCAGATGAACCGGTCGAGGAGAAACCAGCGAAAAGTGAGGCGAAAGCTCGAGTCCATTGGATACCTCATGTCGCTCCCCTATATCCTCCACTTTCTCGCGTTCGGCGCTTATCCCCTCGCGTTCGCCTTCATCCTCGTCTTCCACAAGTGGAATATCTACCTGCCCATGAAATGGGTTGGATGGGGGAACATCCGGTTTCTCATTCACGATCCCCTGGTGTGGAAGGCCTTGTGGAATACGTTTTACTTCGTCCTCATCCACATCCCCGCTCAGCTCGTCGTCGCCCTGGCGCTCGCCGAACTCCTCAATCGCCCCGTGCGCGGACGGACTCTCTTCCGCGCCATCTATTTCATGCCCGTGGTGATTTCTGGGGTGGTCATCACCATCCTCTGGCAACAGCTTTACGCCCAGGATACGGGATTGTTGAACCGGGCGCTCACCGCCGTTGGACTGCCCAGGATTCCCTGGCTCACCGATTATCGACTGGCTATGCCCTCGATTGCCGTGATGGCCACCTGGAAGAATGTGGGATTTTATGTGGTCTTATTTCTCGTCGGACTGCAGTCCATCCCTCGCTCACTCTATGAAGCGGCGGCGCTCGATGGCGCATCGGAGTGGAAGCAGTTCTGGCACATCACCCTCCCCATGCTCAATCCCACCATCCTGCTGGTTCTGATTCTGTCCACTATCGGAGGCTTCTCGTTATTCATCGAACCGTACATCATGACCGGTGGTGGTCCGGCCAACAGCACGTTGTCCGGCGTTCTCTATCTCTATAAGCAGGCCTTCTTCTTCAATCGCATGGGCTATGCCGCCACCATCGGCTTCTTCTGGGCGATGATGATTTTCGTCGTGGTGCTCCTACAGCGCAAAGTCGTGGAGAGGGACGTCGGATGATGAAGCGACTGGGGATATATGCGGCCTTGATTCTCGGAGCCATCGTCTTCCTCTATCCCTTCCTCTGGATGCTTTCGGCGACGTTCAAACCGGAGTTGGAATTGGGTGGATTCCATCTCATTCCTCATCGAGTGACCTGGGAGAATTATCGTCTCGTGTTCACCAAGATTCCCATCCTGCGCGCATTCATCAATAGTCTGTTCGTCTCGGCCACGGCGACGACGTCGGTCATCGTGTTCGGCGCCATGGTCGGATACGCGCTCTCGCGCCTCTCGTTTCCCGGTCGGGATCTCATCCTCAACGTCATTCTGTTCACCATGATGATTCCCGCTCAACTGACGTTGATTCCCTTGTACACGCTCATCGTTCGCCTGGGTTGGGCCGATAGTTATCAAGCGTTGATCGTCCCGGGCATGATGAGCGGATTTGCCATTCTGTTGTTTCGGCAATTCTTCCGCACCATTCCCCAATCGTTGATCGAAGCGGCGCGACTGGACGGGTGTTCCGAGTGGCAAATTCTGTTTCACATCGTCCTGCCTCTCTCCAAACCGGTCATCACCACGGTGGGCATTCTGACCTTCATGGGCATGTGGAATGATCTGCTCTGGCCGCTACTCGTCATTCACGATCGGCGGCTCATGACCATGCCTCAAGTCGTCGCTCTGTTCTCCATCGGGGGATTGGCCGAAGCCAGAGTGGGCGCGCAATTGGCCGCCGCCACGCTGCTCGCTCTGCCCATCATCGCGGCCTATGCTTTCTTCCAGCGCACCTTCATTGAGAGCATGGCCACTACCGGCTTGAAAGGTTGAACGCGACGGGGGTCATCGCCGCTGTGAGCCGACGAATGGCCTGGCTTGAATCATTCCTCGACCTTCCTGGATGATCAGGAGTCGATCGGCCTTCACATGAGTGAAGGTTTGTTTGAGTCCACTCGGCCAGCGAATCTCGATGACGTCGACGCCATCGTGTTCGCCGAGGCCGAAATGGAGGCGGAGATCGTTTTGCGAGAGGTAACTTCCACCGCTCCGGACTTCGTCGATCTGAACCAGCGAACCGATCTTCACGGCGACGCGCGCGCCAATGCCATCCCGATTCGATGTCCGACCGATCAATCGGATCATCACTGCGTGATGACGCCGGTCGCCTTGATTGTACAGGAGCGTCGGCGGGCCATCGATGTTGTTCACCAGCACATCGAGATCGCCATCATTATCGATGTCGCCGAATG
>RFHM01000242.1 GCA_003696865.1 Acidobacteriota bacterium
ACCTCCCGCTGAGCCGATTTCAGCTCCGCCAGCAGACGCGCCACGTGCCGGGGGACGTCTTGCGGAGAGGTCTTCAACAGCTCGGCCAGGCGAGCCAACTCCTCTTCATCGCGTTGGAAGCGCTCCAGGGCCGCTTTCCCGGCGACCGCTTCGATGCGGCGCACGCCGGCGCCGACGGATTCCTCTTTGATGATCTTGAACAGGCCGATATCTCCCGTCCGGCGCACGTGCGTTCCGCCACACAGCTCCTTGCTGAAGCCCGGCACTTCGACGACGCGAACGCGGTGACCGTATTTCTCGCCGAAGAAAGCAATAGCTCCCGACGCCAGCGCCTCCTCCAACGGCAGGATATGGGTCTTCACCTCCACGTTACGAAGGATCTGTTCGTTGACCAGATTCTCGATCTCCTCGATTTCCTCATCGGTGAGTGGCGCAAAATGCGTGAAGTCGAATCGCAATCGATCGGGAGCCACCAGACTCCCGGCCTGCTTCACGTGCGGTCCGAGCACGGCTCGCAAGGCGGCGTGGACCAGATGCGTTCCCGTGTGGTGGGGCCGAATCCGCTGGCGCCGCTCCGCATCCACGCGGGCGATCACCTTGTCTCCGAGGCGCAGACATCCCTCCTCCACGAGCACGCGATGTACGTATTTCACGCTGAGGATCGATCCATTGAGGGCGAAGTTCTTGGACACGGTATCCTTGACCACGGCCCGCACCCGCTCGCCTTCGATGACGCCGGTATCGCCGATCTGCCCACCGGATTCGGCGTAAAATGGCGTGCGATCCAGGACGACCTCGGCCTCCATCCCCTCGGAGACCTCATCGACGGGACGATCATCGATGAACAAACGGACCACTGTGGCCTCAGCCTCCAGCGTCTCGTAGCCGAGAAATGTGCTGTCGATCTCCTGCTGTTGGCCCGTCTCGGCGGGTTCGCGCTTCTCGCCGAGTGCGGCCTTCCAGCTGGCTTGAGCGCGTCGACGCTGCTTCTCCATCTCCGCCCGGAAGCCCTCCCAATCCACCGAATAGCCGCGCTGCTCGGCGATGTACTGGATGAGATCCTCGCGCAGACCGAACGTGTCGTAGAGCATGAAGGCGTCCTTTCCACTGATCACTCGATCGGCGGCGCGCTCCATGACCTCGTCCAGCTTCCGCAATCCGACCGAGAGCGTCGAGGAGAACAACTTCTCTTCGTGGGTGACCACGCGCTCGATCGTCTCCCGAGCATCGCCGAGCTCGGGATAAGCCTCGCTCATCAGATCGGCGACGAAGCTGGTGACCTTATAGAAGAACGGCGAGGCGATGCCCAGTTTGCGCCCATGCCAGAGCGCCCGTCGCATAATTTTGCGCAGCACATAAGCTCGCCACTCGTTGCCAGGGAACACGCCATCGGTGATGAGGAACGCCGTGGCCCGCGCGTGATCGGCGATGACCCGCATCGAGACGCCCTCATCGCTGGCATAGACGTATTCTCTTCCGGCCAGGGAGGCGATGTAGTCGATGAGAGGTCGAAGCAGATCCGTCTCGTAGTTGGATTTCACGCCCTGTAATACGGCGGCGATGCGCTCCAGTCCCATGCCGGTATCCACCGAGGGTTTGGGTAACGGCGTCATCCGGCCATGTTCGTCGCGATTATATTGCATGAAGACGAGATTCCAGATCTCGATGACCTCGTCGCCAGGGCCGTTGACCAGTTCCGCCCGATTCCCGGTCAAATCATCGCCGAGGTCATAATGAATCTCGCTGCAGGGACCACAGGGACCGGTCTCTCCCATGGCCCAGAAATTCTCTTTCTCGCCAAATCGCAAGATGCGATCGGCCGGGGCACCGACTTTCTTCCATAACTCGAAGGCTTCGTCATCGTCCTCGAAGACGGTGAACCAGAGTCGCTCGATGGGCAACTGGAACTCCTCGACCAGGAGTTCCCAGGCGTAGGCGATGGCCTCCTCTTTGAAGTAATCGCCAAAAGAGAAATTCCCCAGCATCTCGAACAGCGTATGGTGACGAGGACTGGGGCCCACCTGCTCCAGATCATTGTGTTTGCCCGAGACTCGCAGGCATCTCTGACAGGAGGTCGCGCGCGTGTAGGGCCGCTTTTCCAGGCCCAGAAAGACGTTTTTGAATTGCACCATGCCGGCGTTGGTGAACAGCAATGTGGGATCGCCAGCGGGCACGAGCGACGACGACCGAACGACGGTATGTCCGCGATCGGCGAAGAATTTCAGAAACGCTTTTCTGATTTCGGAACCGCTCACCGGTTTCTCCATCGACGCCCTCCTTGGTTTCTCAAGACCACTGGGCTTTCGGCCTCATTGCCCTTATCTCGGCAGCTTTCCCGCATCGTAAACCTTAAAAGATATTGCAAAACTCACACCCTGACAAGATGGAAAGATCCCGTGATGAACGAGAAGGTCTCCTCATGCTGCTTGGGCGTCGGAAACAGCATTGCCTCCACGAGCAGGTCGTGAATTGGGCCACTCAGGGCTCGTTCAAGGGGAGATCGACGGTTATTGGATGATGATCGGAGAGCCTCGCGCCGGCGTTCAGTGCGCTGAGCGTTCGCCCGAAGTGCGGGGCGAAGCGATAACTCGCCAGAACATCGTGAGGGTCTCCAATATAGGGTTTGACCAGCATCCAATCCAGTTTTCGCCGTCCGATCGGCCCCCAGGCCAACGGGGATTCGCTGGTGGGGACGAAACCATATCGAGAGCGTTGGTTGGAGTTGGCCAGCCATCCGGTCATCTGATTCACCGAACGATCGCTGTCTCCGCGAAAGTCGAAGCACCGACCATCCCGAAAGCGAAAGCGCTCCACTTCCTGGAAGAGACCTCGCTCCTCATTGTTCTGGAAAACTCCGGGATGCGTGGGGTCTCGCTCGATGAGCCACGCGTGGGACAATCCTCTCAAGAAATCACTCATCCATCCCAGCGCCGGCCCCACCTTGGGCGCGATGCGACTCCACCATTCGCCGCTGGCCATGAGCCTCAACAAATGTTGATGAATCGCACCTGGAGTCGCGTCTCGTCCCGTGGTATTGAGATCACCAGCCAGGATGACCGGATGGGTCACCTCGTGGAGCTCGGCGAGCAGCTCGCACATCTGCTGGCGACGAACCACGGGTCGCGCCCGCGTCTCCAGATGAGTGGCGACCACGGTGACCCGGCGTTCGGGAAGATCGGGCACCTCGATCTCGACGATGAGGGCCATGCGGCCCCCGCGGCGCAATTGACAGTAAGACATCGCCCGCCAGTAGGGCCTCGCGGACTGAGGTGATGGATCGGGAAGAGGGAGACAGGAAAACAGCTCTTTCTCCTGCGCATACCAGTCGTATCCTTGATGGGCGAATCGAAGAACGCGGGCGTTTCGGATCGGATACCGGCTCAAGACGGCATTGCCGTGCAACCCGCGAAGCCGCCGAGTCTCGTCCTCCGGGCGATGAGTTCGATGATCACCAGCGCCGTTCGAGACCGAGGAGCGCACATACGACGAGACTGGACGCATATCGAGTGCCCGTGGGGAGATTTCGACGAACTCCACACCGAATGCATAATTCATATCGAGCACGCTGGCCAATTCCCGAGCGACGTCTCGATAACCACTTCGCGGCAAGCCGAGATCGACCTCGTTGAGGATGAGGAGGTCCACAGTCCGGAGCTGTTGGAGCGCCTCGACCAGCGCTCGCCGCCGACGTCGAGGGAGCGCGTTTCGCGCTATTCGGCGGATGAACTCCTCGGGTTCGTGGAATGCCCATCGGATCTCATCGAATCGCCCGCCCTGAGCAATATTCCAGAACGCGACTCGGAGACACGTCCCCAGCCGAGGATGGGTGGGACGGCGAGGCTGAGCGCCGCGCCCATACGCCTCATTGCTGATCACCGGGGTGGCCAGCAGGCGCTCTAGCTTGGCCCGAAGGGCTGGCGCCGGCTCGTCCACCATTCCCAGTTCGACCAATTCGTCTTCGGTCAACCACTCTGGCGCCTGGTAGGTCACGACTTCCACGTTCTCTCCTCACGCGATCGGTTGATGGTTCGCGGTCACACCGGAACCGACGCCCACTCCCTCTCGCCGCATATGACCATGCCGATGTATCATAGTGAGTTTGACTCCTGAGGGCCAGCGAAGTTTTCATCGAAGAGTCACTGCCCGGGCATACTCCGCACATCCCTTCTCCGATTATGGAATCACAGGGAAGGCACCGACGGCTTGATCGAGAGCGACGTCTCTCGTTATGCTATGAGCCTACGTTGAAACGTTGAGGTGCGAACCATGAACGAGCCTGGAGAGGAGATGCGCCCATATCTGGAGCCGACGCGGTTCATCGATAGTGATTCCAGAGAGATCATCCAATTCGCTCGACAGTCCACTCAGGGCATGCTCTCCCACCGGGAGAAAGCCGTCGCCCTCTACTATCGGGTGCGAGATGGCATTCGCTACGATCCCTATCACATCGATTTCTCGCCTCATGCGCTGAAGGCCAGCACGGTGCTGAGCAGGGGGTCGGGATTCTGCGTGGAAAAAGCCATCCTGCTGGCGGCTTCGGCCCGAGCCCTGGGCATCCCCAGCCGCCTGGGATTCGCCATCGTTCGCAATCACTTAACCACCGAGCGATTGCGCGAGCGCATGAAGACGGACGTGTTCGTCTTTCATGGCTTCACCGAACTCTTTCTGGATGAGCGATGGGTGAAAGCGACGCCGGTATTCAATCTCTCTCTCTGCCAGCGATTCGGCGTTCCACCGCTGGAGTTCGATGGACGGCACGATTCCATCTTTCATCCGTTCGATCGGCGCGGACACAAGTACATGGAGTATCTTCATGACTATGGGCGATTCGCCGACCTGCCCTACGAGCTGATGGTTCGCGAATTCAGGACGCATTATCCTCAATTCTTCGAAGAGGGCATCGCTCTGGAAGGCGATTTCGAGGCCGATGCTTCCCGAGCCGACCTGGGAACATCGTGAATCTCGTTGAGATGTCTCCGATGGGCGCAGAGAACGACAACCCGCCGGAAGAGGCGACCTCCAGAATGGCGCTCGCTCACGAGCGATTGGACGAAGCGATGAAGGCGCATCGGGTGGCCGAGGATCTTCGAGCCAAAGGCTATCGCTTTTACGAAGCAGATGACATCTTCGATCCCATTCGCTTCATCGTCTATCGGGATGGGCGTTTCCTGCGTCTCGCTCTGCGACCGAGCGAAGAGGCCGATCTCATCGCCATCGTCACCGCGGATGGAAAAGTTACTTATAAAGGGCCACCACCTAAGGACTGAGGGAATCCCTCGATATCCACTCGGAGGAACGCACTCATCCTCCTCGGGTATGCATTTCGAGGTGAGGGTTCTTGCGCAGGTCCTCTGCGGGGAGAGGCGTTCTCTGCTCGCGCAACGCCTTGCGCTGTTCGGCGCCACGATCGGTGCGCTGGCGCCACGCACTCATGATGGCGGCGGCGATGTGCTCCCTCGAGGCGCCGGCGCGCAACAGCCGCTTCAAATCAACGCCCTCTTGCGCATAGAGGCAGAGGAACCATATCCCATCGGAAGTCAGGCGGGCACGATCGCAGGTGCAGCAGAACGGTTGCGTGATCGACGAGATGATGCCGAAAACCGTTCCGTCCGGCAGCATGTATCGATCCGCCGGCGCCCATTCGCTCTCGTTCAACGGCTCGATTGGCCCCAGTTGTCGCTCTAATCGAGAGAGCATTTCGGAGCGGGAGACCACTTGTTCCATCGACCATCGCGTCGCTCCTCCGACATCCATATATTCGATGAACCGTACCTCCGCTCCCATCTCCTTGCCGAACGCGATGAGGTCCACTAATTCATCATCGTTGAAGCCCCGAACGACGACCGTGTTGAGCTTGATCTTTTCAAAGCCCACGCGACGGGCCACCTCGATGCCTTCGAGCACCTGCGCATGCACGTTCTTTCGCGTGAGCGCACGAAAGCGATCCGGTCGCAACGTGTCCAGGCTGACCGTGAGGCGATGTAATCCGGCTCGACGCAATCGCTCGGCCGACGAGGCGAGGAGAATCCCATTGGTGGTGAGAGCCAGATCGCGAATGCGATCATTCTGCGCCAACAGGCGAACGAGGATATCGAGATCGCGACGCAGGAGTGGCTCTCCGCCGGTGAAACGAATCTTCTCTACACCCAGTTGAGTGAAAATATCGGCGATTTCGGCAATCTCCTCATAGGTGAGCAACTCGTGGCGATTCAACCACACATATTCTTCCTCCGGCATGCAATACTGGCAGCGCAGATTACACCGGTCGGTCACCGAAATGCGCAAGCTTCGCAACGGTCGATTCCACCTGTCGATGACTGGGCGCATAGGGCTCTAATCATAGCATGTCAACGGGCGAGGGGAAACCAGGCCGCCGTATCTGCTGTGGCAACCTCCCCGGCGACGCCTCTCACCAGCCAAGCGCCAATCCGATCGCACCGCATCCGAGCCCGATGAAGAAGTTGATGGCTTTCACAACGATGAAATCCCGCCTGGAATGGGCCAACATGGGCAACATCCCGTGCCCGTCCTGGACGATGGAACTGGCCAAAAGGATGCTCAGCGGAAGAACGCCCTGGGCATAAAGAGTGACGAACAACAAATGGGGGCCGGATTCCGGGATCAACCCGATGAGACAGGCTCCCAGGAGAACGAGCCATCCGGCCTCACGAATGTTCGCCTCCAGGTGAAGCGTATTCATCAGCACGTGGATGGCCACCAGAGCTCCCAATGTCCATAAGAAGAGCCGAGGGATGTGCCTCCGAGCGACGTGCTGCCAGAGATGCTCCTCCAGGAAATGATCGGGGACGGTGGCCACGATGAAGAGCGAGAGGGCGGTCACCATCAACATGGTTATGCGCATCCAGTTCCATGCCGCGGGTCCCACCCGGCCGGTGAGTATGGCCACGATGAATAATCCCAGGGCCACGGCCAGGACTCCCCGAGCCAGGGAACACTCCCTCCATTGCTGCCGGAGATGACCGCGAGGGAAACATTGACATTCATCGGCCATATGCCATTGGACGCCTTCACAGGTGATGGGAATGGGGATGAGTCGTCGCCGGGCCATCATGTCGGTGAGAGCCCCCGCGGTCACGCCCAAGATGAGCAGGATGCCCGTCAGGAGAATCGCCTGGTGGGGAATCAGGGCCAACATGACGAACGCTTCGTCACCGCTGGTGGCGATCATAGCCGCGACTACGGCCCCCAGCGTCACGATGCCATGAGCATACATCGTCACGACGACGAACGCCCCCAAGCATCCCGGAATGGCGCCCAGAAAGGCGGCCAGCAGGAGTTGACCCCATCGATGTCTGGCGATCCGCCGTTGCCATTCACCCATGGTGAGAACATTGAGATACTCGATCACGAGCATCATGGCGAAAACGAACCCGGTGATCATCAACGCATCGTGGAAACTCTGCATCATAGAGCCACCCTCCCGGGCGCGTACCGTATTACATGGAACGTCCACCACCGCACCCGGCTACATCTCTTGGCGGAGCGTTCCTTCCCCTCATTCTGAGGCAAGGCCTCTCACCGGAGATGCTTTACTATACAGGCTCGCCGTCACTCCAACAATGATTCCAAAGGCATGGAGCGATTTTCCGCCGAACTCCGAGCACGAGACTTCACCAGGGAGCAGGGGGCGACATGGTGATGAGCCAGACCCTGGTCGCCTCTCCGCTTCGCGAGGCGACCGACTCCTCCGGCTCGTTTCAGTAGTGAGAACAGTGAGATGAAGCCCCAAACCGTGAACGGATCGGTCGACTTTTGAGCGGCCTCCGCTGGGACTGAGCACGGCCGGGCGACCTCCCGTCCGATCTTCCCATCGCACGTACCAGAAGCCCGCCGTTGGTCCTGTGAGGCGACCTCGATGCCCAACGTGCCTCTCCAGCGAACGTCAAATCGGATGGTGGAGCCAGATGATCGCGATGAATCACGGGAGGCGTCTGGCGCACGACGGACAGAAGGTGGACGACTTCAGATCGACCTCGGCGATGGAATTGGAGAAATGCATCACGCATCCCAGGCGGCGACAATGAACCAGTCCAAACGTATGTCCCAACTCATGGAGGGCTTCCTTCTCGCACCGCTCCAGGAAGAGCTTCTCGTCCGGCGGCAGTCCATAGAACTCCTGACGCAGTCGATGAACCGAAACTACGGCTGCCCGACCACCCAGTTGGGCTTCGCCGAACACGAAGGTCAAAACGGGGATGAACAGATCGACGTCGGTCACGCCCAGGATCTTGACCTCATCAGCCTCGTCCAGATCGGCCAACTGGGTCAGGATCTCCCGCGATCTGTATTGCCTTCGACGATCATCGTATGCCCGGCGGATATCGATGGTAGCGTGGCGAAGGCGACAGGGAAGGTTCAGCGTTTCCGGTAAGACGAGCTGGAGATATTCGACGACGGCTGCGGCGATCCTCCCCACTGGGACGATGTCTATGCGAACCGGCGTCACCGCTCTCTCCCCGTCACGACGCCTCTCGCTTCAACTGATACTTCTTGATCTTATTGTACAGCGTCACCCGATCGATCCCCAATAGCCGAGCGGCGCGGAATTTTTAAAACTCCGCACCGGATTCGTTGCTCGTGGAGGCGGTAAAGAGGCGCACTGACTGAGGCTATCAAGGCTACGGGCCGGCTCTCATCGCTGCGCCTTCGCCCATCAAGCATGGCCATGATATGCGTCATCGGGTGGTGGTTTTGAAAACAGCGCATAATGCACGTTGCCGGCCAGTGGACTTCTTCATCATTCCTCAGGATGACCCTCATGTTCATGGGTGATTCTTCCCGGCGATTGGGTGAAATGGCAAACCTTCCACTTGTGCAGCCCGAGCCGCATCCATCCTCCCAACTCTAACTGACAAATGAGCAAGAGGTTCTCTCTCTCCTGGGGGAGAGCGTTTGTGGCACATAACTTGCATAATAAAGAACCCGGAGAAGAATTCATAGTAATGAAAGGAGGGGAACTCTATGAATGAACGAGCCACGACACTTCGTGTGGAAAAGAGGGGGATGTACCTCTTCAAGAGAGTCACAACGTTAATGCTCATCAGCGCTGGGTTCGCCTTCATGGCGGAGGCACAGGTTGGCCCGACGACATTTCTTAAATTGAAGCACGAAATCGGGCGTCCGCATATCGTTGATCGGGCCACCTTCACCATCACCCGAAACATTCAAGATCAGGTGATCACCGTCATAGGCGGCCACCCGGCTTTGACGCTCAAACATCCAGTGGCCGGCATCCGCTGCCACGCGTGTCATCCCGGTACGCCTAAGGGTCCACAGCACGATGGCGTCGCTCTGAATGAAGCGGACCCTTCGGCCAGTTGTGGTGCTTGCCATGTAACCGACCTCTTTGAGCGGTTGAGTCGCTTGCCGTACTTTACCGAACTCCGGTTTCAACTCACCGATGCGACCTCCGTCGCCGATGCCGAAACCCGAGTGGATAACGCCGTGGCCTGGGATGGCGTGATGGATTTAAGCGATGTGGTCACAAATGCCAGTGAGGCAAAATGGGAGTTTGAGGTGCAACGACTGCCCTCCGAGCCGGGAGGATTCCCCGAGTTCTTCAACGGCCTTTTGGACAAGACAGCGACAGCCCTGCAGATGGTCAAGGCCAACCATGTGACCACACCCGCCGTTAGTCCCGAGTTGGAAGTGAAGGTGGAGGCCAAAGCCTTCAGTCTCGATCGAGCTCGAGTCTACGTGAGGGAATTCGGTGTCCTGGATGACTTCGTCTCGGCGCTCGTCTCAAAGGCGACACCGGAACGCAATGTTGAGGCCAAGTGGGTGGATCCAGCTCTCCCTTATGATACGGCATATACGTTCATCCGAGAGACGATCTCGGCTCAGTTTGGAACCCCAGCAGAAGTGAGGCCCGATCTCATCGTGTGGGAACTCGGAGGCGGCGCGAGGATCAAAGCCGAATTCAAACACCCGGAGGATAACTTCACCCACGAGACCAAGGTTCGATTTGAGAAGATCTTCACCACGATCGAGGACGAGGCCTTTGATGTACTTCACACTATTGTCGCCCAGTATCCCAGTTTCAATCTGAACGAGAGCAAGATCGAGCACAAATACCGCCTCAAGAATGCGACTACAGCAGAGAACGCCCTGCTCATCGATACGCTGGAGACTTACACGGCCTCGACACCGCTACCGGATAAGGAGTTCAAATACGAAGTCAAGGTCAAGAAAGGAACCGATGTGTTCACCGACCTCCTGGAGTTCTTCGCTGCCAAGCGAGCCGACCATCCTGGCGCGTTGGTTAAGACCAAGACGGAGTTGAAGTGGCACCCTCTGGATCCGACCAATTATGAGTATAAGGTCGAGGTGGTCGCCGCCGAGCGCCCGTGAGGAAGTCGCTCATAGTGTCAGCGCCCCACACTGAAGGGATAAAAGAGGACTCCAGGGG
>RFHM01000243.1 GCA_003696865.1 Acidobacteriota bacterium
GCCTTTGCACAATCCCATGCATGTGGCCGAGCAGGTTGCCATGATTGATCAGATGGTGCAAAGGCAAAACGAGAATATAGCTCCCAATCCGGGCGCGGCTGGTTCGTGCCGCCAGCGCGGCTAACAGGATAAGCGGAGAGGGGAAGAAGCATTCCGTGCGCCCGTGTCGCTCGGGAACCAGGAGCGCATCGAATCCCACTTCTTCGGCCAATTCCGCCTCGCGAAAGAGCTGATCGATGAAAGCCCCTACTTCCGATGATGTAGGAATGGGGCGATTGTAGGGTCCGCCATGGGTATCGATCAAATAATGGAGTCTCATCTTGACCTTCCCTCCGTCTGGTACGGACGGTCGGCGCGCTGACCATCATTGATGGAAATGCGGAATCACTTCTTTTCCGAACAGCTCGATACATCGCATCGTGGCTCGGTGATCGGGACCGGTGGGATGACGGAAATAAAAAATGATATATTCACACCCTACTTCCTGACGGTACCGCTCAATCTCATCCACGACCTGAGCGGGCGTGCCGGCGATCAACCGATCGGGCACGATCCGATCGTAGGTCCACTCTTCATCTCGGATGGTGCGCACCCAGGGTTCCCAATCGGCGTTGAATCGCCCGGACTCGAAGAATCCCAGATTTTTGTAGAAGAGGTGATAGTCTCGCACCGTGGGCCACCACACTTCGCGCAATTCCCTCTCGTCATACGAGACCCAACCGTCGCGAATCAGCACGACTTGGACGCGGTCTTGATTCCCGTGCTCGGCGGCCGACTGGCGATAGATCTCCGCCCAGGCCTTCATCACATGAATGACGTGCAAGGGATCCGACACCCAGCCAGTTCCCAGTCGACCAGCACGCTTCAACGCCGGTTCACTCATGGCCCCGATCCAAATGGGCGGATGAGGTTTCTGGATGACCCGAGGGGTGATCATCACGTTCTCAAGCTGAAAGTACTCGCCCTGGAACGAGAAAGGTTGGCCGCTCCAGGCCCGGCGCAAGATCTCGATCTCTTCGGTGAACCGCTTCACCACACCCTTCATGGAAATACCAAACAGCCTGAACTCGGGCTCGTTCAGATTCAGCCCTACGCCCAGGATGACGCGCCCTTTGGAGATATTATCGAGGACGGCCACTTCTTCAGCGACGTGGATGGGATGCCACTCGGGCAGGTGCATGATTGATGTGCCCAACCGGAGGCGCTTCGTATGTGCCGCTACGGCAGCCAAGAACAACAGCGGAGCACATAAGTACCCATCGGGCATCATATGGTGCTCAGGGACGAAGAGGCCATCAAATCCAACCGCCTCGGCTAATTTGGCCTCCTCAAAGATCTCATCATAAAGCTGCGGAATTCGCGCCCCATCGGGGGGATCTTGCGTATTGACGAGCAAGCCAAACTTCATCTCTCTCATCCCAAAACGAGCTGCAAGAGACACAAAAAGTGTACCTCAGTGTCCCTGGCAGAATCAACTATCCTAGCCGTCCATCGCGAGTAGGTTCACGGGCCACAAAGGCAATCCCAGGAGTTGTCAACCACTGTGGTCAATCCTCGTTGTGGGCGAAGAAAAAAGCCATTACCTAAAAGTTGGGGAGTTGGACTTTGGTTTGTCCTCGCGTCCTGGCTATGATCCAGTCAACGAGGGTTGTCGAGACGACGTTGGCCCCATTATCGCCTGGCGTCACCTCTCGGTTGAGTGTGAGATGGCCCTTTGAATTGTCAGCGGTCGCCAAATCGGTGTGGCCGTATAATCTCGTGTTCACTGCTGCTTCAATGGGACTGCGCGCGAAGGCCAACGGGGTTTGCCCGACCCCTGTCGGTGTAATCGCCGTGAAGTCGTATACATTGGGGAATGGGTTCTGCGGGTTCCCTATGATCCGCACATATGTGATCACAGGAATATTGATTGGTCTTTTGTCGATATCTATGTGGAGGTTCACATCATCCCGATCAATGAGTGTTCTCTTGAATCGACTCACAAAGCTCAACTCATCGTTGTACTGGTTATTGAGATACCATAACCAGGCGTTGGCTTCACCCGAATCGATCTCCACCGGCCCCGAAACGGGAAAATTAATGGTCACCGGTCGAACGTTTGTCCGGGACGGGCCGATGTAGTTTGCTTGGATCCAGGTTGAGTTTTTCGTTGGTTCTTCCAATGGATTGACGAAGGCATCAGTGAAGCCAGAAGCATTGCGAGTCCACCCATTGAGCGGACTGGGTTCGGCGCCGCCCGGACCACCATCGATCCAATCATACACCTGACGAGGATCGATCTGGCTGAGAGCCGGCACACATGGTGGCATCATTCCCCGTGGACCCGGTTCAGCGCAGTCATTTTCCGTCCCCGGAACGGGCGTGAAGTCAAGCCTCCCAGCCCGGGCCCCCAAGAAGGCAAAGGAAAAGGTCTGCAAGAATGTCCCCGGAATCGGATCGGTATCGATGGTGAATCCAAAACGGGCACGGTTGGTCAACCGGAGTTTGGCCGCGAACTCGTCCGCCAGTGGTCCCCCAGCCGCGCCTGGCCCCAATGGAAAGATGGTCTCTTCGGTCGGTGAGAAGCTCGCAGCCATGGCCATGATCTCATTCATAATGTTATTCCCGGGACCGAAGAAGGTGGCGCCAAAGAAGGTGCCAAAGCGGAGCTGGCTCCCATCTCTGCGGGCCTCTCGTCTCGCTATCAAATTGCTTATGTCATCCTCAGAGGGTTCTTCACTGTTTCCAATACTCGGCCCGCCATCAAGGAAGATCAACCCGGCCAACTCCTCATATCCCCGTTTTCCGTCCAGCAACTTGTGGCCAGCAAACTGAGCAATGAAACTCCCACCTTGGGAATGGCCCATCAAGAACACATTGGTACTGCGATCTTCTTCCGGAACTAAGCGAAGCAGCGTCTCGACATCTCGATTATGCACGGTGACGCCCCATTCGGGAAGAAAGGGTACATCTTCCTGCTGCAATGGGACGAACGTCGCTCCCTCGCCTCCCAGGAGAGAATCGGAGGCGGCCGGAATCGCCGAGAACCTTCCATTCTCGTCAAGTGCATCGTCGCCATAGTAATACTGAAGGGCAATGCGAGGATCCCGGCGCAATTCCGCTTCTC
Source organism: Acidobacteriota bacterium (assembly GCA_003696865.1). Lineage (GTDB taxonomy): Bacteria > Acidobacteriota > Blastocatellia > HR10 > J050 > J050. Next base: position 3,107 of record RFHM01000243.1, read on the forward strand.
GCATGCCTTTTGTATCTTCCAAGTTATTCTCTCGATAATCGATCGACCAAACTTCAATATTCTTCCCCCTCAAGGCCCCCATCTCAACGATTTGTGCCAAGAGTTCCATCGGCAACCCGGCACCCCCGCCAAACCCCGTCTGATAGATGACGATGGCATCGATCGGAGCCGGGTTGTTCGATGTACTCAGTCGGCGGATACGCAGAAAACCGATTTTATTCAGTTCAGATGGGGTTGAGGGTTCCTGAGCCACGGAAGGAACCACGATATACTCGGAAATAAGGTCCTGGCGCGCTTCCGGTTGGCCGGGAAGACCTGGACGATCCGGTCTCGGCTCCTGGACTAACGCGGTCCCCGTCAACATCAAAACGGCGAGGCACACTTTCAGTGTGTTCGTGGTCATGATCGTATCCTCCTCGTTCGGTCTTTGAATTCGAGCCATTACTTCTACTTCTGATTGGCCGAGCTATCCCTCCCTCCTTATCAAATCTCTCCTCGGAAGCTGTCTTTTTGCTCCTCACCCTGGCCGACGCCAGAAACCACTGCATCCTGGATTGATCGGGTTCTCTTCCGCTCCTTTCGGGCTCTGAGATCTAGAAGCCACCACGTCTCCTCTGGTCGTCCCACACACTTCGGCCAGGGCACTCTCTCTTTCGCCCCGCGGATGAAGACTGCGAACATCCCGGTTAGGATCAGAGGAGCGAAGGCTGGTTGTCTCTGAAGCTGTTCACTTTTGCGAGTTCCTCGTGTACAGCCCGCTCCTCTGATATCCTCGCCGCCTCCCGCACGCGCTGCCGATCAGAACGTCAATTTCAGACTGAACTGAATCTGTCGAGGCGTGCCCACCGTGTCGCTAATCCGGCCCGCTTGCGGATTGCATGAATGGATCTGCGCCTGGGCCGCCGTCAGGTTACACGGTAAAGCATCCAGTTCGGCTTGTGTGGGAACGTGGTCGAACTGGGGCACACCACCCACATACAATTGATTGAACGGCAGCGCGAAGTTCGGATGGTTGAGAATGTTGAAGAATTCGGTGCGGAAGTGGAGTTCGGTTCCCTCTCGAATGGTGAACTTCTTCACGAGCCCAAAATCAAGGTTATGGAAACCGGGACCGCGTACGGACGTCCGAGGAGCATCACCCAGGTGTCCCGGATCCTGAAGGGCGAACGCCTTAGGATCGAAGTATCGCTCTACCCCTCCTAACACCGGATTCGAGCGCAGGATGTTGGGGCGATCGGGAAAATCGATGTTGTCCCCGACGCCGGTGATCCCGAATCCGGCCAACACGGAGAACGGATACCCACTTCGGAACTCGCCCAGGGCTGTCAGATTCCATCCTCCGAACAGGGCCTGTGTGAGTCCAGTGGCGTTAGAAAGGAACCGTCTCCCCCGGCCAAAGGGGAGCTCGTAAATCACATTCAACGTGGAACGGTGTCGAATGCTGAACAGCGACTCGGAGCGATCTAAATGGCGATCGGGTGGAAACTGACTGGCCTGAGCGACGCCTCTGATGATGTTATTAGAATTGAATGCGTCGGATTCAGACAGTGCCTTGGCGAAGGCGTAGGTGAATTGAAAGGTCAGTCCCCTACTGAACCGGCGCGCCACCTGGAAGGCGAGAGAATGGTAATTGGCGTTGGCATCGAACCGCTTGCTGTATAATGAAAACCCGATGTTATTGATGGCCGGAGCTGCCGTCCCCACATTGGCACAGGCGGGCGGAAAGATCGGTCGCCCGTTCTCGACTCCACAAGGCAAGTTATGATTGGCTTCGATCTTTCGTGGAATGTGATACGATTGCGAGCCCGCATAGGTGATGGTAAACGTCAATCGCCCGGGCAATTGCCGTTCGACTTCCGCATGCCATTGTACCGAGGTGGGCGAGTTGACCGGTTCTAGCAGCCCAGTGACCAACCCGACGAAAGGTGTCGGCTCGGTACATCGGTCACAAGTGGGGAATGGGAGTTGCGGTAGAAATCCCGGGGCAATGGGCGCTCCAAAGAAGGTGTTCAACACTGGCTGGGGAGCGTTCCACTGGAGTTGACCTTGTCCTATACCTTCGAAGCCGAGAAATTCATTGAACACCCCAAACCCCGCCCGGATGACGGTCTTCCCATCACCGGCCGGATCATAGGCAATGCCCAATCGTGGCTGGAACTGCGTGAAGGAATAGTTATGGTAAGGTTCTCCCACCGTGATCGCCGTGTCCTCTGGACTTCGCC
>RFHM01000244.1 GCA_003696865.1 Acidobacteriota bacterium
ATCGCGGGGTGCCACCTGGACGTCATGGTTTCGAACAGATGCCATGAGGGCGCCCGGAGGAGGCGCTTCGAGAGATAGATCTCTCGGGACTTTGTGAGAGGCGACCACTTGTGGGGGTGAGACGGATCGGTTTCTGATGGCGGATCGGACGCGTCGGCGAGGCGAGAGAAGAGGGGCGTTGCGGTGTCGCCCCTCCTCTCGATGAGGTCAGCGTTGATCGGGTTGCAGTTGCTGATCGGGTTGCAGTTGTTGATTCAACCGGCGGCGTTTTTCGCGAATCTCGCGCTGGAGTCGTCGAATCTCCAACTGTTGCGCCTGGAGGTCTCGGAACTTGGCCAGTTGTTCGGGAGTGAGAATCTCTCTGAACGCTAACTCCACTTCCAACTGGGCCCGCAAGAGTTCTTCTTGCTTTTCCAATACGCCCTGAATTCGCTGCTCGACGAGATCGCTCTGATAGGGCTCGCTGAAGATGGCTTGATGGAGAGCGTCTTGGCGTTCTTCCAATTCATCGCGCAATTGCTGGACCTTGGGCCCGAAGCGACGATAGACGTCTCGCGCGCGCCGACGTTGCTCGGGCGTCAATCCCAAGGCCCTCAGCATCCGCAGGCGCTCCATCTGATGGCGGCCAGTGAAAACGTCCGCTGGCCGCTCGTGGCGTTGGGCTCGGGGGGCGAGGCGGTTCGGCCGGACTCGCTGCTGTCGCCATGCCCGTCGTTCAAACTTCGCTGGCTGAGCGCCCCGTTGCGGCGTGACGGCGAGAACGCTCCCCAGTCGTTCGGGGCCGGCCGAGACGATCAATAATCCGGCCAGCGGAATCATTGCGGCAAATGTTTTGAATCTCGTCATCATCATTGTTTCCCTCCACTTTAATATCCACTGTTTGGCTCTTCCCAGAACAGTTCGGCGAGCGTCGATACCGTCGACGGCTGTCCCAATTGGTCTTCTAGCTCGGCCAGTCGCTCCTCTTGCTCCTGGCGAAGAGTGTCGGCCATCTGGACCAACAGGCGCTCATTCTCGCTTCGAAGTTTCGCGGCCAGTGCCTCGATCTCAGCAGTCATCCGCTCGCTGGTCTGCTGTTGTGCCTGCGCGATGGCCGCTCGGATGAGTGCCGCCACTTGTTCTTCGGTCAGCCCGACCGGCTCGGGCTGAGGTTGCTCGACGGCCGGCAGTTCGGCTCGAGGCCAGAGACTGGCGCTGAACCGGAACCCTTCCTGCGGTCGGTAGCTCATTTGGACATTGAACAGGGCGAGGATGAGCAGGGCCGCCGCCGCTGTGGTCGTCAGGCGCAACCAGATGGGGAATGCCTTCCACAAGGCGAACCAATGTCGCGACGGCGAGCCATCGATGGTCAACGATATATGGGGCACTTCCTCAATATTCCAAGCCGCCAGGGCTTCCCTCAGTTGCCGGAAGTCGGCCAGATCTTTTTGGCACATCTCGCAGGTCCCGAGGTGATCCTCGAACCGGCGCGCTTCCTCCGGCGAGAGTTCTTGGTAGAGATAATCCATCAATTTCTCGTGATGATCGGACATCGTTGGTTTCCTCATCTCTCTCATGGCCCACCTCACCAGGGAGAGTCTCACAGCGCGTCTTTGACGGCGAGAAGCCTCTCCCGAAGTTGATCTAATCCGGTATACAGCCGCGTCTTGGCCGTGCTCACCGGGATGTTCAGGATGTCGGCGATCTCCTTGAATGTCAGGCCTTCGTATTCCTTCATGATGATCACCTGTCGCATCTCGTACGGGAGAGCCCGCAGTGCCCGGCGCACGCGCTCGATCTTCTGCTGTCGCTCGACCTGACTGTGGGCGGAGGCATCCACGGGGACCGGCGGCGATTCGTCCAGGGGCACGGTCTGAAGGGCTCGCTCTCTCAACCGGTTATGACAGCAGTTCAAGGCGATGCGGTACAGCCAGGAAGAGAACTTGGCATCTCCTCGGAACTTGCGCAGGTTCCGGTACACGGTGAGAAAGATCTCCTGCGTCGTGTCCCGCGCATCTTCATAGTGCCCCAGCATCCGATAGGCCAAGCCGTACACCTTCTTTTCCCAACGGCGCACCAAAATACCGAACGCGTCGACTTCACCGTTGAGCGTCCGCTGGACGATTTGCTCGTCGGTCCATTCCATATCACCGCCTCATCAGTCTCTGTCCACATTCCCTCATCATCTCACACTTGTAGACGTGATATTGTAGAGGAAAGTCTGGAATTTTGACCATGGACAGAGATCCGCTGCCGAGGCTAACATGTTGTCTCTTGAGACAGGAGGATACTATGCGACATCATCGATATACGGCTATTGGGTTGATTCACCTTTTCGTTCTCTCCTCCTCTTTGTGGGCGTTGCCATCGGGGGACATGGGGAACTTGCCGCTCCCCCCGGCGATGGCTCTGGAGAGCATCAATGAAGCTGACTTACGAGAGCATGTGGAGTTTCTGGCCTCGGACGAACTCGGGGGGCGATATGCGCTGAGTCGGTCCAATCGCATCGCGGCGCGGTATCTAGCCTCGCGGCTGCGCCGTGACGGCTTTCGCGGTGGCGCTGCGGATGGATCCTATTTCCAGAAGATCGAGATCGAGATCGCGCAGCCCGATCCCGACCGGACGTTCATCGAAATCGAAGGAGAGCGGGAGCAAACCCGCTTTCGACTGGGAGAGGCGTTTCAGTTGCTCCCCGGGGAGGGTGGGATCGAGACTCGGGGTGAGGTGGTCCTGGTTCCTTATCGGCTCCTCTCATCCCAGGATGCGACCGTTCAGGCAGCCGTGGAAGGGAAGATCGCCGTAGTTCCCATCGACGAGGAGACGTTTGCTCACCTCACGCCGCTGGAGATGTTCCGGCTCATTATGGTGGGATGGATCAGACGAAAGGCGGCGGGAGTCCTCCTCCTCGTTCAGGGCCACACAACGGCGGCCCGTCTGCCCGAGTATCTTCAGCGCCGGTCGATGATGCCCGGACGGCCGCGATTGAAAGAAGATGAGGAACAGACTTCTCTGGCGCCCGTGGCGTGGGTTTATGATCCTCTGATCAACGCTCTCTTCGAGGGATTAGAGGTCGCTTGGGACACGCTCGCCACGGAGACGACCGTTCGCTCGCTGGGGAAACGAGTCCGGCTACATATCGCCACCACCGGATCTACTCGGGTGACGCAAAATGTGATTGGCATCCTCGATGGAAGCGATCCTCAGTGTAAAGATGAGTATGTGATGTTCAGCGCCCATTACGATCATCTGGCGTCCACCGAGACGCGGATCTTCAATGGGGCCGACGACGATGCTTCGGGGACCGCGGCGCTCTTGGAAATCGCCGAAGCGTTCTCTCTGGGACCACGTCCCCGTCGCTCCATCATCATCATGTTCCATACGGCAGAAGAGTTGGGGCTGCTGGGATCCAAGTATTTCGTCCGGCACCCCACCGTTCCCCTGGAGTCCATCGTCGTCGATCTGAACGTGGATATGATCGGTCGATCGCGCCCGCCAGGAGATACTGATCCGGCCGATCGCGAGCTCAGCGATGCCCATACGCTCTATCTCATCGGGTCGGACAGGTTGAGCCAGGAACTTCATCAACTCAGCGAACAAACCAATCGTGATACCGTGGGCATGACTCTGGACTATCGGTACAATCGACCGGATCACCCGCTTCGCCTCTATTATCGGAGCGACCACTGGAACTACGCCAAGAATGGCATCCCGGTGATCTTTTATTTCACCGGTCTTCACCGGGATTATCATCGAACCACCGATGATGTCGAGAAGCTCGATTTCGAGAAAATGACGCGCATCGCTCGGCTCATCTTCGCCACCGGTTGGCGCATCGCCAATCTGGATCATCGATTGAGAGTGGACCATCATTGATGGTGAAAAAAGAACGGCTGGATAAGCTCCTGGTCGCTCGTGGTCTCGTGGAGAGCCGGCAGAAGGCTCAGGCTCTCATTCTGGCCGGCCGGGTTTTCGTCGACGGCGAGCGCTTTGATAAGCCCGGCAAGGCGGTCGCCGCGACGGCGACAGTCGAAGTCCATCTTCCGGACTCGTCATATGTCAGTCGCGGTGGTGTGAAATTGGAGGGAGCGCTGGCCGCGTTCAATCTCGCTGTTACGGGGGCCGTCTGTCTGGATGTTGGAGCCTCTACCGGTGGGTTTACCGAGTGTCTTCTCAGGCATGGGGCGGCATGCGTCTACGCCCTGGACGTGGGAAGAGGGCAACTTCATTGGAAGTTGCGATCCGATCGGCGAGTGGTGGTTCGAGAAGGGGTGAACGCTCGTTATGTGAAGCCCGAAGATTTTCCCGTCCAGTTCGATCTGGTCACCGTGGATGTCTCTTTCATCTCATTGACCAAAGTCCTCCCCGCGCTGGTCCCCCTGGTCAAACCCGGAGGGATGATCCTCGCCCTCATCAAGCCGCAATTCGAGGTGGGGAGGGGCGAAGTCGGGCCCGGAGGTATTGTGCGCGATCGCGTTCAACACGCCCGGGTGATCCGAGAGATTCAAACCTTCGCCCGAGAGAGGCTCCATCTCCAGGTTCGAGGCGTGGTGGCGTCTCCCATCCGGGGCGCCGAGGGCAACAAAGAATTTTTCATCCTGCTAGCCAAGGACGCGGAAACTTTGAGCCATGAGGTCGGTTCGATTGCGCATCGTCCGTAACACTTGTGGATTTCCCTCGAATTGCAGCACGTAGAAGGTGTGGGGATCGACCTTCAGATAGTAGTAACGGGCCGTCTTGGGGCGGCCTCCATACGTGAAATCGAAGGTGAGCAGAGCTCCGGGATAAGGCCCCCGGTTGAATGGTTCCAGAGATCCCCGGGTGAAGCCCGGGCGAAATTGGAATGAGGTTTCTTGCATGCGCCGGGCGAACTCCTCGGGCGTCATCTCGCGATCGACATGCCGCTTACGAATTCGAAGGAGACCGCGCTCGCGATTCTCGTAGATGATATCGACGACCGTATGACCGGCGCCATCCTTGTAGGTGACGGGCTCCCATCGATCTCTGAGGACGAGCATGTATGCCCCATGGGGATCTTTGAAGACCCTCCCATTGTCCTGAGCGGGAAGGCCGAGGCTCAGCGACGACAAGACAATGGAAGCAACCAGGAATGATCTGAGCATAACCCGCACTCCTCGTCACGAGGATTGAGACATTGTCGTCTCCTGGACCGATGCCGTCTCGGCCGAAGAGAGTTCTCCCAAGACGCGGCGCTCATAGGCGATCAGCTCCCGGATGCCCGCTTGCGCGAGTCTCAACAGGTGGTTGAGTTGTTCCAGCGTGAATGGAGTGACTTCGGCCGTGGCTTGCGCCTCGACAAATCGTTCATCGCCGAGGCAGACGACGTTCATATCCACTTCGGCCCGACTATCTTCGCTGTAATCGAGGTCCAGCAACAGTTGACCATCGACGATGCCCACGCTAATGGCGGCCAGATAGTTCTTCACCGGGATGTGCGAGATGAGGCCTTGTTCTTTCAACTTGCGGAGAGCGAGCACCAGTGCCACGAACCCTCCGGTGATGGAGGCGGTGCGCGTCCCTCCATCGGCCTGAATGACATCACAGTCGATGGTGATGGTGCGTTCACCGAGTTGTGTGAGATCGACGGCGGCGCGCAGACTTCGCCCAATGAGCCGCTGGATCTCTTGACTCCGCCCCGGTTGGTTGAGTCGCCAACTCTCTCGGTAGGACCGGGTTTCGGTCGACCGAGGGAGCATGGCATACTCGGCGGTGATCCATCCCTGTCCGGTGCCTCGCAGGAAAGGAGGCACGCGATCCTCTACGCTGGCATTGCAGATCACCCACGTGTCTCCCATTTGAATGAATGCCGAGCCTTCGGCGTATTTGGTGAAGTGCAGCGTAATGTTGACGGGGCGGAGTTGGTCGGGACGCCGACCGTCATGTCGAAGGTTAGTTTCGCTCATTGAATGCGTTATCCTTTTCGATCTCCAGGTCGACGGCGAGTTCGGCCACCTGATCTTCCAACTCTTCCAGCAGTTCGGTCAGGCTCTTGGCCTCGAATTGGGCGATCTTCAGTTGTCGCTCGGTGGCCAGGACGTCTCGTTCGAGTTGGCGGCGAGAGGCATTCAACTTATTGATCAACTCGCGTTCCTCCGGGATGAGAACGTCATTGTCTTCGGCTTTGTCCGCCCGCCGAGCGAGGCGGTCGAGCAATTCTGCGGCCCGAAGGTTGAGCAGAGCACCTTGCCGTCGATGAGATTCGAGCGTCTCTTTCAGCGAGGTGAGCTCTTTCAACAGCCGATCGCGAGCCTGGATGAGCATCATGAACTCGTCTTCGATTTCGGCCAATCGGGCGAGCGAAGTTCGATGCCACTCGAATCGATCCTCTTTCGTCTCAAAGTCGTCAAACATGATCATCCTCAGATCGAAATCATGGTGGAGGTGAGCGGAATCGAACCGCTGTCCGAGGGCCTTCAGCGGGAGGATCTACATGCTTAGGTGCCTATCGGTATCTCGCCGATTGAGGGGGCCAGGCACCGAGCGCCTCAATCGGCCAGATCAGCGTGATGTCGCGCTCAACCGCTGATCACCAGTCGAGCGCCAAGCTCGCTCAGGTGACGCCCCATCCTCCGCCGGCGAGCACGGCAGAGGGAGACGTGGCTGTCTTAGGCAGCCAGAGCGAATGTGTTATTCGCGTTTACTTTCTCTCGTGCATTTGACGAGCAGCACGATGCTCGGCATGCACCTCCTCGCCTCCATACCCTCGTCGAACCCAAATCACCCCCACACCAACGCATTATTCTAGCACCGATCAGAGAAGCCGGTCAAGCTGGGCTTTCTCATTGAAAAGCAAGGTATTACTCGTGTTCCGCAGCATTTTACGAGAGGCGTGGATCAATGGTAGAATGTCTCCGGGAACTTGAATCGACGAGTCACGTAGTGATAGATGGATCGAGCCGGAGGAAAGACCACGATGGGAGAAGGGATGGGACTCATACTCCTTGAGCGAGTAGATGAATTGTCTGGAGGGAACGGAGCGTCTGGAGGTGAAGTATGGGCGATTATGCGAGAAAACTCGATGAGATGAAACGCAAGCTCGCCGAAGCCGCTCGGCAGGCGAGCAAACAGTATAACCTGGAGGAGAGACTCGACGAAGGCGTCAAAGCGGCCGCCCGGAGCCTCAGAAAAGGAGCCCAAGCCACAACCTCAGGGATTGAAACGGCTCGACGTCAATGGCAGCGCTTGGATGAGGACTATCGGATTTCCGATGCGCTGAAGCGGGCCACAGAGGATGTGACCGAGGCAGTGAGAGAAAGCGCTCGCCGGGCGGAGGAAGAAATCCGGAGGCTGGACGGAGAACTGAACGTCTCTCATCGAGTGGAGCAACCGGCCGAACATGTCGTCCAGGTCATCAAGCGAGGAGCGCGGTTCGCCGAGGAGAAGGCGGAGGAACTCCTCGGAGAGGCGAGTCGGTACTACCGGCGAGTCAGTTACGCCACCGATATGGTCGGGAAGACGGGGCGCTGGGGGAGCGATGTCACATCCGGTTTGGAGAAAGCGAGAGAATGGGTGAAGCACAATCCGGGCCAGGCGGCCGTCGTCGGGCTTTCTCTCATCATCGGTGCTCGGTTGGGGAGTGCCTTTCCCAGGCTCGATGCCACCATCCTCGGTCTCGGCGGGCGAGGACATTGGGTCTTTCATAGCGCTCTGGTGCCCTATGGATTGAGGAAGATGGCCGAATCGTATTGGGCGTATGTGCAACGGCAAGAGCAACTGGTGCGAGCCGGCGATATCGCCGGAGCCGAGGCCGCCCGCATCGAGTTCCAGAAGAATATGGCCCGGCTGGTCGGAGCTCCCCTTCTTGGCGCGTTCAGCGTGGCCACGGGCATGACCCTCATTGCCGAAAGTCTGTCACCCGGGCGGATTATCGGGGCGCCCATCGAACTCATTTTGGGTGGCAATCCGCTTCTCAACAGTATATGGCTTTTCTCTAACGGGTTGATCTGCCTTCATGCGGGATACCGATTCTTCCTCTTGGCCGTGGCCGATGAAGAGACTGTGGCCCGCTGGGCCGAAGAATGGCGACGCATCTTACCCGGTGAAGCGTCTTCATCATGACCTCGCCAGGCAGTGGCGGAATCCGCGGCCTGTGGGGCAATAGCGCATCACCTCGATCTCACCCGCTGGATATCCCCTCGCGTTAATGTTCTGAGGTGTCCAGGACTCGATGAGGGAGCAGGAAGCGCATCAGGACACGATGATGGGAAATGGCAGGAAGGAGAGAACGAACACGATCAATCCAACGACGCCGACCAGGCGACGCGGTTGATCGAGCGGTTGATGTTCGTCGGCCAACGGCGGGTGTCTCAGGACGAGGAGAAGGCCAAGAAGTCCCACGTAGAGGAACCACCCCGGCCAGTGATATCGGTTATACGCGATGACGGCCAGGACGCAAACGAGCACGAAAATCCCTACGGCGACGGCGCGATGGCCCCGGCGCCCGAGGAGGGCATAGACGACGTGCCCACCATCCAGTTGTCCTACCGGCAGGAGATTCAGGCTGGTTGCCAACATCCCTACCCATGCAGCGAAGTAAATGGGATTCCATTCCGTCATGTGGGGGACTTCGAACAAGCGTTGGATGAGAATGAACAGCAAGGGATCTTGGAAGATGATCGATCTCGTATGTGGAGGCACTGGCGGGGCCGGTTCGGCGATGAGCAGGCCGATCAACGAGGCCGGAAGGGCGACGGCAAATCCAGCCAATGGTCCGGCGATGCCAATATCAAAGAGCGCCCGTCGCGATGTGATGGGTTCCTTGATGCGAATGAATGCCCCAAACGTACCAATCAACGTGGGAGCAGGGATGAAGTAGGGTAAGGTGGCCCGAATCCGGTAGTGGCGGCAGGCAAGATAGTGCCCCATTTCGTGTGCCAGGAGGATAGCAATGAGCGTAAAACTATAGGCCAGCCCGCTCGAGATCACCCGAGGATCGTCAATGATTTGTCTCCAGGTTCGAAAGTCAGGGCTCATGACAGCGCCCATGACGAACGTGGTCACCATGGTGAGCAACAGAAGAATCAGGTGGAGGGCGAGTCGTCGAGGAGTCAGCTCCGAGGGGCGAACCTCGGCCGGAGGCCACTCGGTGAGGGGTGGGGAAGGGTTCAAGGGTTCTCTTTCCACTCGTCGGAACCTCAGGCGCGTAACTCCTTTCCCAGCTTGAAGCGAATGGTCTTCCCTTCCGGAATGGGCACGACCTCACCCGTCTTGGGGTTGCGGCCCACCCCTCGTTTGCGAGGGCGGACGTAGAATACGCCGAATCCCCGCAGTTCGATGCGCTGACCCCGTTTGAGGGCCTGTTTCATCGCCTCCAGCAATGATTCGACGGCCATCTCGGACTTGATCTTGGTCAATCCGGTTCGTTCGGCGACTGCATTGACAATGTCTTGCTTGATCACAGGACCTCCTTACATCGGCTTGGAATGAAATGAATTGACGTTAAGTCTTTTCATCGCTACGCGTTTGCCTCGTTCACGCTTCAAATCCACATTGTATGTCTCCGGTAGCCACCTGTCAACCCGAGATCCGCTCAACCTTAAGGTTTTCACTTACTTGCGCTTTGAGCCTTGAGCTTCGATCTCGGCGGCGAGGGAGTAAGTTTGAATTCGTAGCGCAGAAGAGCGCGGGCGGCAACCGGTCGTCCGTCGATTGTCGCCGGGCGAAATCGGATGGCGCGGGCCGCTCGACGCGCCGATTCGTCGAGTCCGAAGCCCGCCCACCTCACCACGTCGATGGGCCCAATGCGACCGTCGGGGAGGAACGTCACCTGGAGTTCGACCGTCGCCGTCACATCGGCGATGTGGGCCCAACGGGGATATACCGGTTTCGGACTGAGAAGAATGCGGGGAGGGGTGATGTTGGCGGGCAGGGCATGGGGATCTTCAATGTCGATCACCTTCATAGACGCAGCGCTCGGCCGCCAAGCGGCGGGAGGAGCATGGGCGATCTGGTGAAGACAGCGGGGGACTTTTCGCTCCAGTGCGGCGATCAACGCCCGCGCCGCCTCATGCCGACGGGCGCGCTCTTCGACGGTGAACGCGAACAGAGCGAGCTTGCCACTGCGAGCATTCACAAAAAACAGCGCGGCCCACGCCCGATATACGATGCCCTGGGAAGCAACGCTCACGGCATCGATGTTTCCTCGACCGAGGATGTAATAATCGCAGCCAATCGCTGCGCCGAGCTGATGGGCTTGCTTCACGGTGAGATTGAGCGAGCCATCGTAACCGAATCCTCGAACTGCCGATCGAACAATGGCCGGATCTTGCAGCGCGATGCCATCCCCTTCAGAGACGAGGCTTCGCAGGAGCTGAACGATCCGGTCGCTCAACGAACTTCGCCCCCAACTGGCGTCCACCAAAGCGATGCGCATTTCCCTGGGCTCTCCTGGGGAGCCCGTATTGATCGCTGCGCCGATGATCAGCAACCATGTCAACCACATGGCCATGGCCCACGATTATACCAGTGGGAATGGGGGCACGTCAGCTCTGCCCGTCAAAGGGAGGGGAGCGACGTCGGGCCATTGGACGCCGTCAGAAGGTGGGCAACGCTGAGGGAATCGTCCATGGCGCGCCCGAGCCACATCGCGGGGATGAAAACGGCCTGTTGGAGGATCTTGGCGTTCTCTGCGCCTTTGCGGTGGATTTTCCAGGGAATCGTCCATGGCCTGGGGGGCCACACCGAGGGGATGAAAATCACGCCACAGATTTCACCGATGATCACAGATAAAGAAAAGCATCTGTGTCCATCTGTGGAATCTGTGGCGATCTTCGAGGGGGGGGATGATCGAATCCCGTTGATGGTGACGGAGTTTTCGGATACAATCCCTTCGATCGACCGTGAGGCATAACAAAGTAGCCATTTCCATCGCCGGCGCGACTATTGATCGAGCCCTCGAGCGCATCTCGGCGGCTCGGTCCGTAGCCGATATCATTGAGTTCCGGCTCGATTATCTCACTGATCTTCCAATTGATGATCCGCGGCCGGCGGTCGCCCGGCTCATTCGCTCTACCGATCGTCCCGTCATTTTGACATATCATCCAGACCAGGTGAGGTCTTCTGAAGGCGCGGTCGACGTCGAGTTCCAGCGTCGGTTTTGGCAGCAGTTATTTCCATTCGCCGAGAGTCGACCTGTGCAGTTTGATCTGGACATCGAAGTGGCCGAAGCATTCCTCAAACGATCCGAGCCCGTTCCATGGGCACAGGTCATCGTGTCGTATCACAATTTCGAGCAGACGCCGACCGACCTGCTCGACGTGTATCGACGGTTGGCAGCGACGCCCGCCGGGGTTCTCAAGATCGCCACCATGGCTCGAGACCTCACCGATAATCTGCTCCTGTTGGCCGTCCTGGAGCGGGCCCGGCGTGAAGGCCGACCGACGATTGCCCTGGGGATGGGGGAGGCGGGCGTGATCAGTCGCATTCTGGCTCCAACCTGGGGGAGCTTCTTGACTTTCGGGTCGCTGACGGCAGAGGAAGCCACGGCTCCCGGGCAACTTACGGCAAGAGAGTTGATCTCCTTATACCGCGTTCCCCAACTGACTCCGGACACGCACGTGACCGGCGTCATCGGGAACCCGGTCAGTCACTCGCTATCACCGCGGATGCATAATGAGGCTTTCAAACGGCTGCATCTCAACTGGGTTTATCTGCCGCTCTTGGTGAAGGATCTCCGCCGTTTCATGACCGATTTTGTGCATCCTTCGACGCGAAAGATCCCCTGGTCGTTGCGTGGACTGAGTGTGACCATCCCCCATAAGGTGGCCGTCGTTCGGTACCTGGATCGAGTGGATGAAACGGCCCGGGCGGTCGGAGCCGTCAACACGGTGGTCATCGAGGGGAATCGCCTCGTGGGGTACAATAGTGATGTCGTGGGAGCCCTGCGACCGCTCCAGTCGCGATTGGACCTGCGCGGGGCGCGGGTGGTCATATTGGGGGCTGGAGGGGCAGCACGAGCCGTCGTTTACGCGCTCCGGCGCGCCGAGGCCGATGTGCTCGTGCTCGCTCGACGCCTCGATCGGGCGGAGCAATTGGCCCAGCGGTTTGGCGTCCGTGCCGGTCATCTCAGCGACGTGGCCGGCATCGAGTATGACATTCTGATCAATGCCACGCCGGTGGGGTTAGAGAACCCGGACCGCGATTCGATCGTTCCCTCATCGGCTCTACGGCCGGGAACGATCGTTTTCGATCTCGTCCCCATTGGAACAGAGACGCGGCTGTTGCGCGAGGCGCGGCGGAGGGGATGCCGGACTATCTCCGGCTTGGAGATGCTCGTTCATCAGGCGGCCGTTCAATTCCAGTTGTGGACGCGACATCGAGCGCCCCTCTCGGTCATGTGGGAAGCGATCGGCGAGTCGGAGAGGGTCCGTGAGCATTGAACATGGTCAGTCGATGAGGTACACTGGCTGAGCACAGCATACGGGGAGATGGAAGATCAATGGCAGAATCGCCGAACAATCGGCATCCGGTCAGCGCCACTCACAGAGAGCAACCTGGCGAGGTGTCTGCCACAGTCATCCGCCTGGACAAGAATGAGAATCCATTCGATGTGCCTCGGGCCATCAAGGACGAGATCCTCCGTCGATTAGCGACCCTGCCTTGGTCTCGGTTTCCCGAGCCTCGACCTGAGGGCGTGGTGGAGCGCCTGGCAGCCTTCAATCACTGTGGTCCGGATCATGTCGTCGTCGGTAATGGATCGAGCCAACTGTTGCAGTTGCTGTTAGAGGTGGTCACCGACGGCCCAACGCGCATCCTCGTTCCCGAACCCACGGTTGGCCCCCTCTCGAGTATCGCCCAAATGGTGAACGCCGATATCGTCGGCGTGCCGATGACCGAGGCGTTACAGTTCAACGTGCCGAAGCTCTGCTCTCGCGCCGTGGCCATGAAAGTCGAGATGGTCATCATCGGATCGCCGCACGATCCCACCGGGTGTGTGATGGCCGAATCCGATCTGGTCACGCTGCTGAACACTTCTCCGGGCATCGTCGTCGTGGATGAATCCTACTACGAGTTCGCTCACAAGACGTTCGCTCCGCTCGTGGTCAAGTATCCCCGATTGGTGATCCTGCGCACCTTCTCCATCGCCTTAGGATTGGCGGGATGGCGCATTGGCTACCTGCTCACCTCTCCCGATCTCGCCCGGCGAATCAATGAGCGAATGCTGCCGGGGTCTATCAGCACCGTTTCGGCGTTGGCTGCCGAAGTGGCCATCGATATGCATGACCATTTTCGAGCGCAGATCGAGAAACTCGTCTCCGAGCGCGAGCGCGTATACTCGGCGTTGCGGCGCATGAACGGCGTCAAGCCCGTTCCCTCCCACGCCAACTTCATGGTTGTGCGAACGGACCTGACCGGGCGTCAGTTGTGTCAGTTGTTGAGGGAGAGAAATATCCTCGTTCACGATCTCAGTGGTCATCCAACGCTGACCAACGCCATTCGCGTGAGCATTGGAGCTCCCCAGGAGAACGATCACTTCCTCGCCGCCATGGAGGAGATTTTCTCCGGCTGAACGGACTGTCAAGATTGGGGAGTGGCTTTAAGACTCATCTTGGCGTCCACGGCTTTAGAGGCATCGGGATTATGGCTGGCGATGAACGGGTTGATATCTAAC
>RFHM01000245.1 GCA_003696865.1 Acidobacteriota bacterium
CCCACGGCTTGTCCGCGGGGAGGGATCAATGGTCAGCTAGTCCGGAGGCGCTTTTCACTCCCCTAGGGAAGCCCCGCGGCTGGACAGCGGGGAGGGATCAGGTGTCAGCTAGTTCGGAGGCATTTTTTCACCCTCCTGAGGAAGCCCCGCAGCTTGTCGGTGGGGAGGTTCACATCGTCAGCTAGTTTGCAGCCGCTTCTCACCCCCTGGGGAAGCCCCGCGGCTTGTCCGCGGGGAGGGGTCAGTTGGGAGCTAGTTTGCAGCCGCTTCTCACCCCTTGGGGAAGCCCTGCGGCTTGTCCGCGGGGAGGAGTCAATTGGGAGCTAATGTAGCGGGGAAGTAACGATCCCCGGAGGCGAGCTCCGGGGCATTCGTGAGAGGGTGGGAGCGGCGTGGAGTAGCTGACAAGTCACGGACCCCGGAGTCAAGCTCCGGGGCATGATGGGAAACCCACGGCTTGTCCGCGGGGAGGGGTCATGCAGTAGCGAGTGGGAAAGCTCATCCCGCTTTGGGAGGCCCCACCACTGGTCGGTGGGGAAGTTCACTTTGTTCGCTCGTTCAAGGGCCGCTTTCCACACGAAGGAAGCCCCACGGTCGGATGGCGGGGGGCGTCACCTTGTCAGTTAGTCCTGGGAGGTTCACCCCCACCGGGAATTCCAACGAGGCCACCCGGGCGACTCGATCACTCGTTCCCCACAGCCAGGCCCTCGGATGAACAGCCGGTTCGGTCCTAGTCAGAGGGCAGAAATTTGGTTAGAATTTCGTCTTTTGACAGACGCTCATCGAGGAGGAGTGAGAGACTGAACATGCGGTGGTCCAATTACTTCATACCTACACTTCGCGAGACGCCGGCCGATGCCGAAGTCGTCAGTCATCAGTTATTGCTCCGCGCCGGTTGCATTCGCCAGCTCGCCGCCGGCGTATACAGTTATTTGCCCCTGGCCTGGCGCGTCCTGACCAAGATCATGAACATCATCCGTCAGGAGATGGATCGCATTGGCGGTCAGGAATTTCATCTTCCCGCCCTCCATCCGGCGGAGATCTGGCGAGAGAGCGGGCGTTGGGAGGTCATGGGCGAGAATATGTTTCGCCTCAAGGATCGACGCGGCGCCGATCTCTGTCTGGGGATGACGCACGAAGAGGTGTTCACCGCCATCGCCAGAAACGAGCTGCGCTCCTACAAGCAGCTTCCCCAGGTCTGGTACCAGATTCAGACCAAGTTTCGTGACGAGCCTCGACCCCGTTCGGGCGTGTTGCGGGTGCGCGAATTCATCATGAAGGATGCCTACACGTTCGACCTCGATTGGGAGGGGTTGGATAAGTCGTATAACGATCAGCGGGAGGCGTACTGTCGCATCTTCGACCGCTGTGGGTTGCAATACATCATCGTGCAAGCCTCTTCGGGCGCCATGGGAGGATCGGAGTCGGCAGAATTCATGGTCCTCACCGATGCCGGCGAAGATCACATCGCCCTCTGTCACCAGTGTGGCTATGCGGCCAATACCGAGAAAGCCACGTCGCGATTGCCCGAGGTCAGGGATGGCGACGGATTGCCGCGACCGGAACCCTTCCCCACTCCCGGCGTGCGAACGATCAAAGATCTGGAAGAATTCCCCGACGGGGCGCCCGCCGAGCGCCAGATCAAGACGCTGGCCTATGTCATCAACGGCGAACTCACACTCGTCTTGTTACGCGGGGACCATGAGTTGAATGAGACCAAGCTGGCCGATGCCACCGGCGCGACCGATCTTCGTCCCGGTCATCCCGAGGAGATCAAACGGGCGCTGGGAGCGTATCCGGGGAGCTTGGGAGCGGTCGGAGTCACCGGGTTTCGCATCATCGCCGATCATGCTTTGAAGGGCCGACGAAACATGGTCACCGGAGCGAACCGCGACGAATACCACTTGCGGGGCGTGGACGTGGAGCGGGATATTCCCGTCTCGTTGTGGACCGATTTGCGCACCGTGAAGACCGGCGAGGGCTGTCCTCAGTGCGACAGCGGGACGTTGGAAGTTCGAAAGGCGCTGGAGGTGGGGCATATCTTCAAGCTGGGCACCAAATATAGCGAATCCATGGGGGCCACCGTTCTCAACGAAGAGGGAAAGGAAGTGCCCATCGTCATGGGAAGCTACGGCATCGGCGTGGAACGGATCATGGCCTCGGCCATCGAGCTCTATCACGATGAGGACGGCATCATCTGGCCGATGCCCATCGCTCCATTCCAGGTGATCTTGACGCCGGTGAATATCGGCGAGAAGGATCAAGCCGATGCCGCCGAGCGGCTCTATCGGCAGTTGACCGAGGCCCAGATCGAGGTGCTCTTCGATGACCGTGACGAGCGCGCCGGCGTCAAGTTCAAGGACGCCGATTTGATCGGTATCCCGGTGAGAATCACCGTGGGGCCCAAACGATTGAAACAGGGGCAGGTCGAGCTCACCGTGCGACGAACCCGCGAGACCCGCGTCGTCGCTCTCGACGAGGTCTTGGACGCTGTCGGTGAGCTCATCGCCGCCGAAATGGCCTTCTTCCAGCAGGTGGGGAGTCGAACATGAGTGGTGAACTGCTCGCCAGGCTGCTCGATCAACGCATTCTCGTGCTGGATGGCGCTATGGGAACCATGATTCAGCGCCACCGCCTGACGGAAGAGGACTTTCGCGGGGAGCGCTTCAAGCATCATGAGAGCGCCCTCAAAGGGAACAACGATCTTCTCTGTTTGACCCAACCGGAACTCGTTAAGGCCATCCATCGCGCCTACCTGGAAGCGGGCGCCGATATCATCGAGACGAATACGTTCAACGCCAACGCCATTTCCCAGTCCGACTATGGTCTGGAGAGCATCGTGTACGACCTCAATCGGGCGGCAGCCAGGTTGGCCAAAGAGGTCGCCCGAGACTTCGCGGCCAGAACGCCGGACAAGCCCCGATTGGTCGCCGGTTCCATCGGCCCCACGAATCGGACGGCGTCGCTCTCGCCCGATGTGAATAATCCCGGCTATCGAGCAGTGACCTTCGATGATCTGGTCGCGGCCTACGAGGAGCAGATCCGCGGATTGGTCGATGGGGGCGTCGATATTCTGCTCGTGGAGACCGTCTTCGATACGCTCAATTGCAAGGCCGCTCTGTTCGCCATTCAAGACTATTGCGCCCGGGTGGGACGATCCATCCCGGTGATGGTCTCGGGAACCATCGTCGATGCCAGCGGACGGACGCTCTCCGGCCAGACGGTGGAAGCATTCTGGATTTCCATCTCGCATGCCGAGTCGCTCCTCAGCGTAGGACTCAATTGCGCCCTGGGCTCCAGGCAGATGCGTCCGTTCATCGAGGAGTTGGCCGGGATCGCCACATGTTATGTCAGCGCTTATCCCAATGCCGGACTGCCCAACGAGTTCGGGCAATACGAGGAATCGCCGGAGTTCATGGCCGAGCAACTGGAAGATTATGCGCGCAGCGGATTCGTCAATATCATCGGCGGCTGTTGCGGCACGACGCCCGAGCACATCAAGTTGCTGGCCGACGTGGCGGCGCGACATGCTCCGCGAAAGATTCCATCGGTAGAACCCTATCTTCGCCTGAGCGGATTGGAGCCATTGGTCATTCGCCCCGAGACGAACTTCGTCAATATCGGCGAGCGCACCAACGTCACCGGTTCGCGTCGGTTCGCCCGATTGATTCGCTCCGGCGATTTCGAGGGAGCCCTGGCCGTCGCCCGGCAGCAAGTGGAGAACGGCGCGCAAATGCTCGACGTCAATATGGACGAAGCCATGCTCGATTCGGAACGGGCCATGGTCACCTTCCTCCGACTCCTGGCCGCCGAGCCGGATATCGCTCGCGTCCCCATCGTCGTCGATTCTTCGAAATGGTCGGTCATCGAGGCGGGACTCAAATGCCTGCAGGGGAAATCGGTAGTCAACTCCATCAGCTTGAAGGAAGGAGAAGAGACGTTCAAGCAACGCGCGCGAAAGATACTCCAGTACGGTGCCGCCGTCATCGTCATGGCCTTCGATGAACGGGGGCAGGCCGACACCTTCGAGCGAAAGATCGAGGTGTGCCGGCGCGCCTATCGCATATTGACCGAGGAGGTGGGATTCCCTCCTCAGGACATCATCTTCGATCCCAACATCCTCACCGTGGCCACGGGCATTGAGGAGCACAATAATTACGCCGTCGATTTCATCCGGGCGACGCGATGGATCAAAGAGAATCTGCCATTGGCCAAAGTGAGTGGGGGAGTGAGCAACATCTCGTTCTCGTTTCGCGGGAATAATCGGGTGCGGGAAGCCATGCACTCGGCGTTCCTCTATCATGCCATCAAGGCGGGCATGGATATGGGCATCGTCAATGCCGGACAGTTGGAGGTCTACGAGGAGATCCCCAAAGATCTCCTGGAGCGCGTCGAGGATGTCATTCTCAATCGACGGCCCGATGCCACCGAGCGACTCGTCGCCTTCGCCGAACACGTCAAGCAAAAAGAGACGGGAGATCGGCGCGAGGAAGACTGGCGAAAGGCGCCCGTCGAAGAACGATTGAAGCACGCTCTCATCAAAGGCATCACCGATTATATCGAAGAGGACGTCGAGGAGGCGCGACAGAAGTATCCCCACGCCTTGGCGGTCATCGAAGGACCATTGATGGACGGAATGAACGTGGTCGGCGATCTGTTCGGAGCGGGGAAGATGTTCCTCCCTCAAGTGGTCAAGAGCGCGCGAGTGATGAAGAAAGCCGTCGCTTACCTGGTTCCCTTCATCGAAGCGGAGAAGGCCCGGCGGCGAGAGAATCGCCCGGCGGGGAAAGTGCTTCTGGCCACCGTCAAAGGGGACGTTCACGACATCGGCAAGAACATCGTCGGCGTGGTCCTCGGCTGCAATAACTACGAGGTGATCGATCTCGGCGTCATGGTCCCCTGCGAGAAGATTCTCCAGGTGGCCGAAGAACAGAACGTCGACGTCATCGGGTTGAGCGGACTCATCACTCCCTCTCTGGACGAGATGGTGCACGTGGCCAAGGAGATGGAGCGCCGCGGCTTCCGCCAGCCACTGCTCATCGGCGGGGCGACGACATCGCGGATTCACACGGCGGTGAAAATCGCTCCACACTATAGCGGGCCCACGATTCATGTCATCGATGCGTCCCGCTGCGTCCCCGTGGTCTCGAGCCTGGTGACGCCGGCGCTCAAGGAGGAGTTCGTCGCTCAGATTCGGCGCGAATACGAGAAGTTGCGCCGGGAACACGAGCGACGCCAAGGGACCAAATCGTACCTCCGTCTCTCCGAGGCGCGGGCCAATCGATGGACTTTCGATTGGAGCCGCGTTCCCATCACCAGGCCCAAGCGGTTGGGCATTCACGTGTTCCAGGAGTATCCGCTCGAAGATCTGCGAGCATACATCGATTGGACGCCGTTTTTCGCCGTCTGGGGGCTGAAGGGACGATATCCCAATATCCTGGATCATCCCCGGTACGGCGAATCGGCGCGGAAACTGTTCGAGGATGCCGGCAAACTTCTCGACCAAGCGATCGAGCGGAAGTGGCTCACGGCCAAAGGGGTGGTGGGATTATTTCCCGCCAATTCCGTGGGCGATGATATCGAAGTCTATGCCGATGAGTCTCGTCAACGCGTGCTCGAGGTGCTCCATACGCTCCGCCAGCAGATCGTCAAGCGACCCGGATATCCCAACCTGGCCCTGGCGGACTTCGTGGCTCCCAAGGAAACGGGCGTCGAAGACTATATCGGGGCGTTCGCCGTCACCGCGGGCATCGGTCTGGACGCCGTGGTGGCGCGGTTTCAGAAAGAGCATGACGACTACTCCTCCATCCTCATCAAAGCGCTGGCCGACCGGTTGGCCGAGGCATTTGCCGAGCGACTGCACCAGTTGGTGCGGACAGAATATTGGGGATATGCGCCCGATGAAGCGCTCTCTGTGGAGGATATGATCAAGGAGCGGTATCGTGGTATCCGCCCGGCTCCGGGATATCCCGCCTGTCCCGATCACACGGAGAAACGCACCCTCTTCGATCTGCTCCGGGTGGAAGAGAATATCGGCATACACTTGACGGAACATTATGCCATGGTTCCCGCCGCTTCGGTCTGCGGAGTGTATTTCGCTCATCCTCAGGCGAGATACTTCTCGGTGGGGAAGATCGGGCGGGATCAGGTGCTCGATTATCACCGGCGAAAGGGCATGAGCGTAGAGGTCGTCGAGCGATGGCTCGCTCCCTATCTGAATTACGAACACGCCGTGGAGGAGCAACGAGCGACCGAAAAGATGGAGTTCTAGCCGCCGTTGGAGTCCGGGATCGTCCCCGTCGTTTGCCAGGGTATACTTATGGCCGGATTTTGGATATAATAGCCGCCTTTTTGAGGCAATGTGAATTCCCATAAGGAGTGAATCAGATTGGCCGACAGAGAGCTGGTTGAAGGCAGGGAAGTTGCCGAGGGCATCGTTTTTACTGACCAGGAGGGAGGAATAGAGGAGTATCGACTGAGCAACGGGATGAAGCTGCTCCTCGTCCCGCAGCAAGCGCCCCGAGTGGTGGCCCTGATGGTCCTCTATCACGTCGGATCTCGAAACGAGGCGGTGGGGTACACGGGCGCGACGCATCTGCTCGAGCATATGATGTTCAAGGGAACGCCCACATTCAACCGGGAGCGAGGGACGCAGATCGCGGCCGTTCTCAAGCGGATTGGCGCCCATTTCAATGCCACCACCTGGTATGATCGAACCAACTATTTCGAGGCCGTCCCCGCCGAACAGTTGGAGCTGGTCATTCATCTGGAGGCCGATCGTATGCGCAACTCCTGGATCCGCGATGAGGATCGGGAATCGGAGCGCATCGTCGTTCGCAACGAGCTGGAACGAGGGGAGAACGATCCTCTCCGCGTGCTCGATCAACACGCCTGGGCGATCGCCTTTCGCGAGCATCCCTACCATCATCCCACCATCGGATGGCGATCGGACGTGGAGAACGTTCCCACGGCGCGATTGCGCGAGTTCTATCACACGTTCTACTGGCCCAATAATGCCACCACCATCATCGTGGGCGATTTCGACCGGGAGCACGCCTTGAATTTAGTGGCGCGCTACTTCGGGCAGATTCCCCGATCTCCTCATCCCATTCCCCAAGTCTACACCAAGGAGCCTCCTCAGCAGGGCGAGCGGCGATTTCATCTCCGGCGGGCCGGAGAAGTGGGCATCGTCCAGCTGTGTTATCATACGCCGGAAGCTCGCCATCCAGACATCTATCCTCTCGTCCTGTTATCGCGCATATTGACCGAAGGGATCACGACGCGCCTCTATCAGCGACTGGTCGACGCCGGATTGGCCATCAGCGTGCAAGCCCATGTCACTGAATTCCGCGATCCCGGATTGCTGGAAATCACCGCCGTGTTGCGGCCGGGCGTCGAACACCGGCGGGTCGAGGAGGAGATCATTGACGAATTGGAGAACATCAAAGCGAAAGGGGTTGGTCAAGACGAGTTGGTCCGCGCTCAACGAAAAGTGGAGGCCGACGTCTACTTTGCGCGGGACGGCGCCCTCAATTACGCTTTCGCCCTGGGCGAGTCCGAGTCCTCGGCCGACTGGCGGTGGTTCCTGGACTATGTTCCTCACATTCAGCAGGTGACGCCAGAGGACATCCGGCGGGTGGCCAACCAGTATCTGTTTCGAGACAACCTCACGGTGGGATGGTTCGTTCCCACATCGGCCTCGGGAGCGGATCGCCCTCAGTCCGCGGGGGAGGGAGACCGGTGACCGATAAGACCTTCGCCGAGCGTACCCAACGCGTTCAGCTACCGAATGGCGTCACCCTCCTGGTCTATGAAAATCCGGCGAATCCGACGGTCCACGTGAGCGGAGCGCTGCGCGCCGGCGCGTTCCTCGATCCGCAGAATCAACCCGGATTGGCTCACATCACCGCCTCCATGCTCATGAGGGGAACGCGCCGAAGGACGAAGGTGGAGATCGCTCGGGATCTGGAAGATGTCGGAGCCGAGTTGAACATTTCCGGGAACCGATTCCTGGTGCGGGCCAGCGGCCAGGCGCTGAGCAAGGACGCGCCGCGCTTGCTCACCAATTTGGCCGAAGTATTGCGCGAACCGGCTTTCCCCGAGGACGAACTCACCAGGCTCAAGCAGCAAGTCGTCGGCCAGTTGAGGCGACAACAAGAGCAGACCCAGGTTCGTGCTCTGGAACGCTTCCTCCAACTCACCTACGATCGGACTCATCCGTTCTATCAGGTCCCCATCGAGGAGCGGATATCCAGCGTGGAATCGCTCGCTGTGGATGATGTGGTGGCATTCTATGAGCAGCACTACGGGGCGGCGACGTTGATCGTCGTCGTGGTGGGCGACGTCCAGGCGGCGATCATCGAGGACCTCGTCACCGAACTGTTGGGGGATTGGACGCCGGGCCGGCCCGCCGAGATCGCCGTGGGTCGAACGGCGCCTCGAGGAGAACCGCGGCGGGAGATCGTCACCATGCGGGACAAACCGAACGTGGACATCGTGCTCGGTCACCCCGGGCAGTTACGGCGAACCGACCCCGATTATTACGCGGCCTACATCGCCAATGCCGCCCTGGGACATTCCACTCTGTCATCTCGGTTGGGACTCCGGGTGCGGGACGAAGAGGGACTGACCTACGGGATCGTCTCGCGATTCCTCGATCCCGGGTTCGTCGATGGGCCTTGGCTGGTGAGTCTGACGGTGAATCCGGAGAACGTAGACCGCGCCATCGACTCGACCGTGAACATCATCACCTCGTACGTCGAGGAAGGCATCACCGAGCGAGAATTGGAGGATGAGAAGTCCTCCTTCGTGGGATCGTTCATCGTCGGTTTGGGGACGAACGCGGGGATCGCCGCTCACTTGTTGTCCGCCGAGGTGTACGGATTGGGCATCGAACATCTGGACGCTCTCCCCGAGCTGGTGAAATCGGTCACTCGCGACGAAGTCAATGCGGCGATCACCAAGTATATTCATCCGGAACAACTGGTCACCGTGATCGCCGGCGAGTATCCGCCCGATTGAATGGCCGAACATCTGTTGAACGGTTGGTCGCGCCGATCGGGGCGAGCGCTCATGAGGGGGAACACGAACGGCGCAGATCGGCGGATCGGAATCGCGCCTCGGGGTGTGGGTCGTGACGATGATGCCTGACCCGCCGATTTTTGGTGCGAGAGAGAACGAGAGAAACCTCGACATGGCCTCAGCCAATGATGTCCGCGTCAGATTTGCCCCCAGCCCAACCGGTCGGTTGCACGTGGGGAATGTGCGCACGGCTCTGTTCAACTGGCTGTTCGCCCGTCAACGGGGAGGGCGATTCATTCTCCGGATCGAAGACACCGACCTGGAGCGATCCCGCCCCGAATACGAACGGCACATTTACGAGGACTTGAAGTGGTTGGGGCTCACCTGGGATGAAGGACCGGACGTGGGTGGTCCATACGGTCCTTACCGCCAGAGCGAACGTCTTCAGCTTTATCGGGAGGCGGCCGACCGGTTGCTTCAGTCCGGACGAGCCTATCGGTGTTTTTGCACGCCCGAGGAGTTGGACGCCGAACGCCAGCGGGCCAAGGCGCAAGGCCTTCCCTATGTGTACTCCGGCCGCTGTCGTCGCCTCACATCGGATGAGGTGGCGTTGAAATTGAACCAGAAGAAGCCCTTCACGGTGAGATTTCGGGTCGAACCGGGCCTCATCACCTGGACCGATCTGGTTCGGGGGCGAGTCGAGTGGCAGGCCGAGTTGCTCGGCGACTTCGTCATCATGAAATCCGATGGCTGGCCGGTCTATAATTTCGCCGTCGTCATCGACGATATGGCGATGAAGATCACCCACGTCATTCGTGGGGACGGGCATCTCCCCAACACGCCGCGTCAGATTGTATTGTATCGGGCGTTGGGGGGGTCGCCGCCGCAATTCGGACATCTCTCCACCATCCTGGGGCCCGATGGGACGAAACTCTCCAAGCGGCACGGCGCGACGTCCATCGGCGAATTCCGAGAGCGAGGGTATCTCCCCGAAGCGTTGTTCAATTTCCTCGCCCTGCTGGGGTGGTCTCCGGCCGGTGGCAGTGAGATTCTCTCCAGAGAGGAACTCATCGGCCAGTTTTCGTTGGATCGAGTGGTGAAAGCGCCGGCCATTTTCGATGTGGGCAAGCTGAATTGGATGAACCGCCACTATTTGCGACAGATGGATCGCGAGCGACTGATCGATCTGGCGGCCCGCTATCTGGTGAAAGCCAACCGCCTCGAGGACGGACCCCTGGACGATGCCACGCGGCGCTGGTTGGGGCTGGTTCTGGATGCCGTGATCACCCACCTGGATACCCTGGCTCAGGTGGTCGAGGAGACGGAGATCGTTTTCGAGTATGACCTCGACCGCGCCAGCCAGTCCGAGGAGGTTCGACAGACGCTGGAAGATGAAGGGGCTCTTCAGGTCATCGAGGCATTACGAGAGGAGTTGGCCGATGTCTCGGAGGTGACCGTGGAAGCATTTCAGCGGGCCACTCGGGCGGTCAAGGAGCGAACCGGTCGCAAGGGCCGCGCGCTGTTTCATCCCATTCGCATCGCCCTCACCGGACGCCCATCCGGTCCCGAACTCGTCAAGCTCATTCCCATCTATGAGATGGGATCTCGATTGAATCTCCCTGCGCCCATCCCCAGCGTCAGCCATCGCCTGGACGCTTTCCTGCAATACGCCACTCACTGGCGACGCCGAGGCCGTTGATCGCTCGTCGAGGCGAAATTTTCTGTTGTGACCGACATCGTCTTCGGGTATAATAGAGGCGAGGTTCGTTGAGAGAGGCCATACACCGCTCGTCATACTCTCCACTGGTGAGCCCGCTGGAACGAGAGGAGGCCAATGATGGATGCTGATCGTCTGTTCTTTCGGGTGAATGCGCTGATGAGTTCCTATGTGGGGTTCACCCTCTTGGCCAGAGCCATCGATCGCTGGCGGGGAGGATTCGTGTTCCAGCAAGCGGCCCAGGATCTGGATAAGTATTTCGACTTGGTGTTGCGATACTTCGCCGAACAGTCGTTCTACTTCGCCGTGTTCGCTGGCTACATTCCCGCCTTGATGCTCATCTCTTTGGTGGTGAGTTTCTATCTCTACCTTCACGAGCGATCGCGATCGATCTCTCTGATCGCTTTCGTCTTTGGCACAGCGCTCGGCGCCCTGTGGATCACCCGGCGATTGTTTGGAACGGCGATGACCGCTCTGGCCGCTCGATATATCGAGGCGGACACCATCGTGGCCCGACAACACCTGTTCGATCAGGTCAAGGGCCTCTACTATTACGACTCGCTCGGGAATCTCCTCAGCGGGCAGACGAGCTTGATCGCCTATAGCCTGTTCGGGCTCCTCTTCCTTCGCGGTAAGGGATTGGAATTCATCGTCGGCGTCCTCTTCCTGGGCAGTTCGCTGGCCATCGTGATCGCCGAGATCGTCGTTCCCGGGTCGTGGCGATTGGAGACGGCGGGGATCATGCTGCTTCCCGCTGTGGCCTTCATTCTGAGCAGCATTTTACTCTGGAACTTCAAGCCCTCGGTCGAGGTCTGGGCTCAGGCTCCCCGGGGCCCCCTCGGCTGACTGGAGAGGACGAGGAGGTGGGCCGCCTTCGGCGGCCATTACGCGGGACATCACGTCTTCCAACCCGGAGATGAGAGAAGGGCCCCAAC
>RFHM01000034.1 GCA_003696865.1 Acidobacteriota bacterium
ATCCTGGAGATCGACGATCCGCGGGCATTGCCCGACGTGTACCACTGGAACGGCATCCCGTTGCGAGTGATACCGAGCGGCGCGCCGGAAAGGGTTGAGAGAGAGGCGGCGAGACCGCTCATCGATCGATTCCCGGAGATGCCCGCCGGTCGACCCATTCCCGCCGAAGCGCTCCCCGAATTGACGAGCGGGCAGCAAAGGACATTGGAGACCATCATCCGGCGAGCCGAGCCACTCGCTCTTGATCTTTCGGCGGGGACCTATCCCTTGGCCGTCACGCGATTACTCAGCCTGGCGCGATGCCCGCTCCAGTATTATTACGAGACCGTACTCGGCTTGCCGGGTGTGGACGAGTATGAGCCGATGAGCACTCCCGTCGAGCCGTTCACGGCGGGCGGCGAACTCTCGGCAACAACCCGAGGAACGATCGTTCATCGCTTCTGTGAACGTTACGACGGTTCGGAGAAGTGGGAATCGCTCCTCGAGCGGCTGGTCGACGAAGAAATGGACGTCGCCGACATCGAAGATGTCCAGGTCGCGCGTCGGCGCGCTGTGGCTGAAGTGAAACCATTGATCGAACATTATCTGGCCAGCTCGCTGTGGCGCGAGATCGAATCCATCCTCTGGGGCGAAAGACCGGGCCGCGTGGAGAGTGAGGTGGAGTTCGTCTATCGTGCTGACAGCATTCTGTTGCGCGGCCGCATCGATAAGCTCATCGTCGACGATGATGGCCGGGCGCGCATCATCGATTTCAAGACCAATCGCGTTCTGCCGGAGCAGGTCGAGGCCTTGGCCGAAGAGTATGAGCTTCAGATGCGCATCTATGCGCTCATCGCTCGGCGCGTGTTCGGCTTGAGTGAGGTACGAGGCGAGTTGTATTTCCTTCATCCCGATGTGCGGTGGGAACTGGACGCGGCTCGCTTGCATGAGGCGGTGACGGCCGGAGAGATTGAAGAACTCGGCCGGCAGGCGGTGCGCATACGAGAATACGGAGACGCTGTCGCGCGACCCCATCCCCAGCGCTGTCAGCGCTGCCCATGCTTCTCGTTCTGTCCATCAAGAACGATTCCCAACGAAGGAGCCGGGCGGCGGAGTTGAGCAGTGAGTATAGCGGACTCTGCGTCGCGCGGTGATCTCATGTCTCCAAAAAGGATGCCGGTGAGCGAGATGGAAGCCCGCGTACGCTCTTTTCGTTAGCCGAGGATCAATAATGCTGGGCGAATGCCGGTTGCCCGAGGGGGAGTGCGGCACGGGGCGCGCGTTCCCGAGAACCCGCTCCTCATTCGAGATTCGGTCAACCTGGGATAAGCATGCTGAGGGAGGTTCGCCGTATTGCTCTTTTCCACCCACCCGTCTATAATCAGCCATCTGTCCAATTCCGGCAGAGAGTGGTGAGCGAGATGATTGGACGGCGAAAACAAGAACTTCGTGCGTTGGTTGCCGCTTGGATCGAGCTGGCGCGGGACGCCAATCAGGCGCGTGAGATCGAGATCGTTCACCAGCCGATTTGCCTTCCCGGTTTGCCCAAGGCCTTTGATGGGTACCTCCTGGCCCAGCTCTCCGACATCCATTATGATGTGCACCACGGATCGTTCGCCGACCAGGAGCACATTGAGGCGGCGGTGCGGGCCATCAACCGGATTCAGCCCGACCTGGTGGTGCTCACCGGCGATTACGTTACGGCTTCGGTCGCCTATATCCAACCATTGGTCGAGATGCTGGCCGAGATCGAGGCGCGAGATGGAATATTCGCCGTATTGGGCAATCACGATTTCTGGTCGGGGGCCGATCGCGTGGCGCGGGCGCTTCGCCGGCGGGGGATCGAAGTGTTACGCAATACCCATACGCAGCTTCGGCGCGACGGTGACGCCGTGGCGCTTCTCGGTGTGGATGATGCCACCGTGCTCGAGCATGATCTGGCCGCGGCGCGCCGGGGAGTTCCCCGGGACATGACGACCATCTTGCTCTCGCACAATCCCACGCTCATCGCTCAAGCGGTGCGTTCGGGCGTTGACTTGATGCTCTCGGGGCACACGCACGGCGGCCAGATTCGCCTCTCGCCCCGCTCTTCGCGTCGGCGACGTAGCCTCTGGCAAGGATGGCGACGGTTTGGCCCGACGCAATTGTATATCAATCGGGGACTGGGCACGGTCGTGCTCCCGGTGCGTTTTCAATGCCCCCCAGAGATCACCGTCATCGAGCTCCAGTGTGGTTCACCCCGAGATCGGCGGTGGCGGTTCTTGAGAAAACGGAGGGCGAGGAAACGGCAGACCCTGGAGTGACCTGGCGCGCGGCCCATTGGTGGCCGGGCGGTCGGCGGTCAACACCGATGACCCGATTACTGACCCTGGCGAATATCGTAACCCTCGTTCGTATGGCTCTGATTCCCGTGTTCGTCTCATCCGTCTTTTATCAACAGCTTCCCACAGCGCTCATCGTTTGGGTCATTGCCGGTCTCACCGATCTGCTCGACGGTCTCCTGGCTCGATTGCTCGATCAGCCAACGGCCCTGGGAACGATCCTCGATCCCATGGCCGATAAGCTTCTGCTGGTGACGGCCTTTGTTGTGCTCAGCATGCCTCGCCCGGATTTTCACCCCATCCCATTCTGGCTGACCACGGTGGTCATCAGTCGAGATGTGTTCATCGTCGTCGGGGCCATCCTCATATTCATCACCACCGGGTTTCGTCAGTTTCGTCCCTCCATGTTGGGGAAACTCAATACGCTCGTTCAGCTAGGACTGATCACCGTCTTCCTGGCCACGCGAATCTTCCATCGATATACCGAGTACCTGCCGGCGTTGTACTATCTCACTTTCGCCATCGCCATCCTGTCGGGTATACATTATATTTTCCATGCCACGCGATTACTGAACGAGCATAATATCCATGCCTGACGACGCGCCTTCCATTCGCTGGCCTCGCTGGTTGCCCTGGATGGTGGCCGTTATCGCCATTCTGGTGCTCTATCGCCTCAGCGCTGGCATCCTCCTGGAAATCGGGCGGGTCGTCGAGCCGGTCCTGGTTCCACTGGTATTGGCGCTGGCCCTGGCGTATTTACTGAAACCGTTGGTCGAATGGTTCGAACGGAGATTGGCCCTCAATCGACAGTGGGCCGTATTATTAGCGCTCGTCGTCAGTGTGATCCTCCTGGGGATTGGCCTCTTCTTCATCCTCCCGCCGTTGATCGCTCAGTTGATCGAATCGGCGCAGAAACTTCCCCGGGCGATGCTCTCGGTCATCGAGTGGTTGAAACCTTATCTGGAACATCTTCGCGAGCGGTATCCCACGGCATATGAGACGGCCATGGAGCGGGTTCTCGCCGTTCTGCAGCCGGGGCCCGGGGGCGAATCCCTCATCGCTCGGGCGATCGGTCAAGTGGCCAGTCAAGTCATCGGGGTGACGGCCAACGTGCTCAACGTCATTCTCATTCCTGTGTTCACATTCTACATTCTTCGTGATCTCGAACATCTCCGCCAGGGGATCGAGCGGTTGATCCCTCATCGCTTCCGATCGCGAGCCTCGCGTCTCTTCGATCGAGCGGGCCGGGTGGTGAGCAACTTCGTGCGTGGGCAACTCACCGTGGCCGTCATCTTGAGTGGCCTGTATGCCGTAGGGTTTTTCATCGCCGGCGCCCCACTGGCGCTCAGTTTGGGCGTGTTGGCTGGTTTCGGCTATCTGATCCCCTACATTGGTACGCTCACGGCATTCGTGTTCACGGTGCTGCTGGTCCTCCTCACTCATCCGGGCTTTTGGCCAGTGATCAAAGTAGTGCTGGTTTATCTCGCCGTTCAATCGATGGAGGGGCTCTATCTCACGCCGCGCATCATGGGAGAGCGATTGAAGCTCCATCCCATGCTGGTCATCGTCGGCGTCATTATCGGGGGAAATCTATTCGGTATCCTGGGCATCATTCTCGCCTTGCCGGTGATGGCGTTGGCTAAGGTCCTTCTGGAAGTGGCGATGGAGCCCTATCTGGCCTCGGACTACTATATGCGTGCCTCGCCTCCTGAGACGGAAGAACCGGAGCCGGTAGACGAGCCTTCATGATTCTGGCGACCTGCCGTGAGCCGGGTCGCACTCGCTCCCGTGGATATCCGGGGTCACTTTTTCTGGTAGCGGGCCAAGGCATCCGGAGGAGGCGTAGAGGCCTCCTGGGGGATTTCGTCGAGGGCTGCCGGATCGAGTTCGGCCAGGCGAAGGATGGCTTCCCGACCATCCGGCTTCTGCGCTTCGGCCTTGGCCACTTCCACGTAGAGGGCGACGGCGTCATCTTTCTTTCCCTCCAGAGCCAGCGCACGGGCCAGCGCGAGTTTCACCCGCGCCAGGGGCAAAGGTCCCGGATCTTTGACCAGCGCCTCATAGAGTTCTCGAGCGCGCGCCGGTTCGCCTTTGGCGATGAAATGCTCGGCCAGGGCCACTCGCGCCAATCGAGCGGTGACCGTGTCGCCCTTGGCGAGTTCCTCAAGAAGCTTCTCGCCCTTGGGAGCATCGAGATGGAGTTGGCAGAGGGCGACGTAATACTGCGCTTGTTCCCCGTAATCGGAGAAGCGGTAATACCAGGCGTCGCTCACTCGCTTGTATGCCTGGAGCGCAGCCCGATATTTTTGTTCCTCGGTCTTGAAACGCGGTTGAAGCTGGCTGTTGGTTGCCGACGTCTCCCCGACGGGGGCGTTGAAGAGATCAAAAGCGCGTGCCAATCGCTTCTCGGCCGTCGTCTTCCACAGCGAGTATCCCCCAATCCCGGCGGCGAGCAAAACGAGAATCGTCCCCACGATGAACACCGTCTGCCGAATCTGGGCGCGATGGCGACGGGCCCATTCGGCGCGCTTTTCATACCATTCGTAAAACGGATCTCGCTTGAGCTCTTTGGCCCGAAACTTCTTTTTCTTCGGCAATGTCGTTCCTCCTCCGCTTGGATCTCAAGGAGAAAGTTAAGACGGAGCGTCTTCTTCTGTCAAGGCGGGATCGAGCGCGCCACGCCGCGTGAAGCCTCTCCAGGTGTCCTTCATCGCTTCAGAGCAGCCTGCGTCTCCTGGACGCGCCGGGAGGCCTCCTCGATCGTTTCCCCGACTGGCGAAGTTGGGCTACAATAAAAAGTCGGGTTGGGAACATTTATCATGGAATTGGTGTCTAACAGTTGGGAAGAAACATCGGAAGAGGCTGATCGGTCGATGGTCGAAGGAGCGGTTAAGATGCTGTCTGTCGCCGTTGCAGAGCGGGTTCTCGACGAAGTCGGTGCCGCCGATGAGATGTCCGCCAGCGAAGCCGAGTGGGTTGAGCGGGTACGTCAGGGGGACCGATCGGCATTCGAATGGTTGGTGATGCGGTATCAACCGAACATCTATGGACTCCTTTATCGGTTGATCGGCGACGCCGAGGAAGCTCGCGATCTGGCCCAGGAGACATTCCTTCGCGTCTATCAGAAGATCGACCAGTTTCGCGGGGAGGCCAGCCTGAAGACCTGGATCTATCGCATCGCTCTGCGGCAGGCGGCCAATCATCGGCGGTGGTGGCAGCGCCGCGGCCGCGATCGTATGGTCTCCCTGGACGGACCGCAAAATGGCCAGCAGCGCGCCGTCATCGACACGCTCCCCGACAAGGGACCGAACTCGGAGCAAGTGCTCATTGATCGCGAGCGGCAACGACGCTTGGAATGGGCTCTTCGACAGGTCAAACCGAGTTATCGAGTGGCCGTGATCCTGCGCGATGTTGAGGGATGCAGTTATGAGGAAATTGCGCATATCCTGCGCATCTCCATTGGCACGGTGAAATCGCGGATCGCCCGAGGCCGTGAGAGATTGAGGCAGGTGCTCTGCGAGGACGCGCTCGAGGTGGAGGATGATTGACCAGCTCCGGCTTACAGTTTAACCGCCGATGGGTCAACCGGCGAGATGTTTGAATATAGGTCAGCAACTTCCGTGCCCACTGTGGGTGGGCTAAGCCGGAGCTGGTGAGTCATTCGGGGAAAGCGAGGAGAGGGAATATGATGAATTGCCGAAGATGTCGGAAATTGGCTTCTGCTTACCTGGATCGCCAATTGGCGCCACCAGAGCACCGCGATGTCCTCCAGCACCTGAGTCGGTGTCCCTCTTGTCGCGCTTATCTGGGCGAACTGGAGCATATCAGCCGGCGGCTGGGGGCCTTGCCTTCGGTCACGCCACCGGCGACGCTGGCTGCCGACACGGTGGCCGCTTTCGTGCGCCTCCGGCAGAGGCCGTCAATGGGGATATTGACGGCATTGGCCAATTGGGCCATGTCGCACGCCCGCCCCGTCTCCGCCGTGGCGAGTTTTCTGATCACGGCGGTGTGCTACGGAGCCATTCTCGGGCAGATGAAACCCATCCCCTCGATTCCTTTTTCCGTTCGCACCCCGACGATCACGGTGAGCGCTTCACAATACCGGTGGATCAACGGCTTGAGTTCTTCGTCCCTGGACGCCTCATCGTATACGTTCCCTCGCATTCGACGAGCGCAATCATCGGATGCATCGCTCGCCGAGGTGAAGACCACACCCATCGTCGTCATCGCCATGATCCATGCCGATGGTCGCGCCTCGCTCGTCCAACTGGTCGAGCCGGCCGGCACTCCTCAACTGATGGAGCATGTCCGGACCGCATTGAGTGCGCTTCAGTTTCGCCCGGCGATGGCTGGCGGTCATCCCGTGCCCACTCGATTGATCTTGCTGGTCGATCGCATGGATGTGCGCGGGTAGTCTCTAACGATCGATCCGGGGAGTGAAACACGTCAAACGTCCCCCTGTGGATCTTCACTCAGAACGAACCGTCTCCCCTTCCCAACAGGACGGTGACTGCCCCGACGCCTGCGCCGAGAACGATCGCATCCGGTATTCGGTCGGCGTTCACATCGGCAATGGCCACGGCACGGGGCATTTCGCTCACCGGATAGCGGCGTTGAGGTTCAAACGAGCCATCTCCGTTCCCCATGAGAACGGAAATATCATCGGATGACTCGTTGACCGCGACGAGATCGGGCAGACCATCCCCGTTGAGGTCATCCACCGCCGTCGAGACGGGGCGGTCACCGACGGCGAAGCGTCGCTGGGGACGAAAGATCCCATGTCCGACACCCAGGAGCACCGAGAGATCATCAGATCCAGCGTTTGCGACGATGAGATCCTCTTGGCCATCCGCATTCACATCAGCGAGCTGGATGGAGACGGGATTCTCGCCCACGGGAATCCGACGCTGAGGACCGAATGTTCCATCACCTCGACCGAGCAGTACGGAGAGATCGTCAGAGCCGACGTTAACGACGATCAGATCCAGCAGGCCATCGCCGTTCACGTCGCCGAGCGCCACAGAAGTGGGCGTCTCGCCCACTTCTACCTGTCGCTGGCGGCGGAATGTCCCATCTCCATTGCCGCCGAGGATGGACACCTTATTGAGGCTGGCATTGGCTACGGCCAGGTCCAGCCAACCATCCCCATTGACATCGCCTATGGCCAGCGAGCGAGGCGTCTTCTCGGCGTGAAAGCGACGCTGAGGACGGAATTCACCATCGCCGATTCCCAGGAGGACGGAGACATCATCGGAGCCAACGTTCGCCGTGACGAGGTCGGGGATATCATCGCCGTTCACATCGGCGGTCAACACGCAGAGGGGACTCTCACCCACATCCACGTGCCGCTGTTGGCGAAATGTGCCGTCTCCATCGGCCAAGAGGATGGAGATATCGTCCGTGCCGGCATTGGCTACGACCACGTCAGGCCGAGCATCCCGGTCGAGATCTTCGACGAGGATGGCGAATGGATTTCCCCCAACGGCAAAATGACGGCGAGACCGGAATCTCCCATCGCCACAGCCGATCAGCAGGGCGAGATCGTTCGACCCCGCGTTCGCCGTGATGAGATCCGGGCGGGCGTCGGCATTGGCATCCAGGGCGGCCACCGCCGAAGGCCGATCGCCAGCGACGAATCGCTGCTCGGGACGAAAAGATCCCTCGCCCTGACCCAGGAGTATGGAGAGGTCGTCCGATCCGGCGTTGACCGCGACCAGATCGAACCATCCGTCGGCATCGAGATCCTCGACGATGACGCCGGTTGGATTGAGGCCGACGGGAATGCGCTTCTGCCCTTGAAACGAACCGTCTCCGCGCCCAAGGAGTACCGAGAGGTCGTTCGAGAGTTCATTCGCCGTGATCACATCGCCGATGCCATCGCCGTTCACATCGGCCACAGCCACGGCCACAGGCCGATCGCCGGCGGAGATGACGCGTCTCGGCCGAAATGATCCGCCACCCCGGCCGAGGAGAATCGATACGTCGTCCGATCCGGCGTCAGCAACGATCATATCCAAGAGTTCGTCGCCATTTATATCGGCGACCACAAGAGCTGCCGGATCTTGGCCGACGGTGAGTCGTCGTTCGGCAGCGAACGTCCCATCGCCGTTCCCGAGCAAGATGGCAATGGTCGAGGCGCGGCGATCTAATTCACCTCCGTGGGCGATGACGATATCCAGAGCCCCATCGTCATTCAGGTCGGCGAGCGTCAGGAAAACGGGACGATCGCTCAAGGGCACACGCCTCGAAGGAAGGAAAGACCCGTCGCCTCGTCCAATGAGGACGGAGATATCTCGCGAGCGGAAGTTGGCCGTGAGCACGTCCACATGCCCATCGCCAGTGACGTCGCCGATGGCCACGGCCCGAGGACCACTCCCGACCGGAAATCGTCGTTCTCGGAATGAGCCATCCTCACCGGCCAACAGCACGGAGATATCATC
>RFHM01000035.1 GCA_003696865.1 Acidobacteriota bacterium
ATCTGCTCCAAGACGTGGACATCGTCATCAAACATGGTCGGCGGTACAAGTGAGCGCCCCTTCACGATCCTTTGCATCATGGGCAGAGTGTACCTTTCACAGGCGGGCGACGGATAATCCGTCGCCTCGCTGTCAGAATGCCGTCAGAGTGCATGCTTTGTCGATCGAGCTGGTCGAACAGACTCATCCGAGGAGGACAGTGATGGATACTGGATTGGCAAACAAGACCGTTGTCGTCACCGGAGCAGGAGGTGGGATAGGTCGCGAGCTCTGCGCCGGATTCGCTCGTGTGGGCGCTCGGTTGATTGGCGTGGATAAGATCGATCTCGAGGAAACCGGCCAATATCTTCGGATGCTGGCGGCGAAGTCCGGCGATTTCGACTGGACGACGGTGACCATCGATCTGGCGTCACCGGCATCGATTCAGGCCGGATGTCAGCGCATCCGAGAAGCGTTCCCCACCATTGACGTCCTGGTGAACAATGCTGCTCTCTATGGCGGTCTGGCGTTCACCCCCATGGAGGCGATTGATATTGAAGAATGGGATCGGGTGTTTCACGTCAATGTACGAGGATCTTATCTCATGATCCGCGAACTGCTGCCCGCTCTGAAGCGAGCGAAAGGCAAGGTGATTAACTTCGCCTCCGGCTCCGCGCTCCGAGGTTCGCCGTTCCTGTTGCATTATGTGACGTCCAAGGGGGCGATCATCGGTATGACGCGAGCGCTGGCCACGGAGCTGGGGCAATACGGAATCCGGGTGAACGCCATAGTGCCCGGTTTAATCGATACGGCGTCCTCGCGCGGCCTCGGTGAAGCATCTTCTAAAGTTCTGAAAGCAACGGTCGAGGCGCAGGCCATCAAAGAACCCCTGATGGCCACCGACGTGGTGGGAACGGTCCTCTACCTGGCTTCGGCCTGGAGCGACGCGGTGACGGGACAACTGTTTCTCGTGGACCGAGGGTTGATCATGCACTAGCTCGCCATCGAACACGCTCTCTTTGCTTGCACGCCTTTTCAGCAACATCGCTCTCCCCCTGGTCGAGCGCGGGTGAGACTCCCCGGGGGTATCCACGCACCGAGAGCGCGGGGAGAGACCATATCCGCTCTCTACCCAGAAGGCGCTGAGGACATTCCAATTTATTGTGGAGGCACGACGATGAAATTTGGGATCATGTTTTCCAACGCCGGATCATTAGCCTATCCCAGGAATATGATCGATCTCGTCCAAACTGCCGAGCAATTGGGCTTCGAGTCCATCTGGACGGTGGAGCACGTGGTGGTGCCCGTCGGATACAAAGCGCGGTACCCCTATAGCGAGTCGGGTCGTATGCCCGCGCCAGATGATGTTCCCATCGCCGATCCGTTCGTTTTCCTCGCCTATGCGGCCGCCCTCACCAAGACGCTCAGATTGGGTACGGGCATCCTCATTCTCCCTCAACGCCATCCCGCTTATGTGGCCAAAGAGGCAGCCACGCTCGACGTTCTTTCAGGAGGACGTGCCATCCTCGGCGTGGGCATCGGTTGGATGCGAGACGAATTCGACGCCTTGGGCATTCCGTTCGAAGAGCGAGTCGCGCGGACCGAAGAAGCCATCCGGGCAATTCGCACTCTGTGGAAACCGCATCCCGAACCCTTCGCCGGGCGATTTTTCCGCTGGGGCCCGGTGGAATCCAATCCCAAACCGGTGCAACAGCCCGGAGTGCCGATCGTGATCGGAGGACACGTCGAGGCGGCGGCGCGCCGGGCGGCGCGACTGGGAGATGGATTCTTCCCCGCTCGTGGTGATATGGAGCGATTGCCCCAATTGCTCGCCGCACTCCGCGATGAGTGTCAGCGAATCGGCCGTCGTCCGGAGGAAATCGAAATCACCACCGGCGTGCCGCGGCCGACGCTGGATGACGCGAAGCGCTACGAGGATATGGGAGTCGCCCGAATAACGATCTTGCCGCCGGGATTTGACCGGGAAACCATTCGGAAGGGATTGGAAACGTTCGCCAATACGATCATGGCCAAACTCTGAAGGACGTTGCGATCTCACCCTCTCACTATGCATTCTCAAGGCGCTGAGGCGAACGACGCCGTTTCGCCATGGGAGCTGTGACTCGATTATGAATATACTGCTTCTCGATGATGAGACCATCGAAAATGGCGAAGACGTATACGGGTTCCTCCGAATGCATCGCCCGCCAAGGTTCATGGTCATGGACTCTGCTCGTTCGGACTCGCGCTCTGGACCAGCCTATGCTCTTCCTCCGACTTGGCCGGAAAGCGGTGAAATGGCATACTGACAGTTGGAGGATGAAATGCGCGTAATCGGAGACAGGGGGCAAGAGTGATGGTTGGATCGACGCCTATCCCTCATTTTGAGATTCGACCGGCAACAGAAGATGATGTTCCGCTGATTCTCTCGTTCATCAAAGAACTCGCCGAATATGAGCGTCTGGCTGACGAGGTCGTGGCCACGGAGGAGCTTTTACGAGAGTCATTGTTTGGTCCATCTCCATTCGCGGAGGTGGTGATTGGCTATTACGAGGACGAACCGGTCGGCTTTGCCGTGTTCTTTCACAACTTCTCGACG
Source organism: Acidobacteriota bacterium (assembly GCA_003696865.1). Taxonomy (GTDB): domain Bacteria; phylum Acidobacteriota; class Blastocatellia; order HR10; family J050; genus J050. The sequence goes on from RFHM01000035.1 coordinate 2,579, forward strand.
TTCCTCGGGCGTCCCGGTCTCTATCTGGAGGACCTCTATGTGAAACCGGCCTATCGCGGGCGGGGATTCGGTCGAGCGATGCTTCGCCACATCGCTCGGATTGCCCGAGATCGCCGCTGCGGGCGATTGGAGTGGGCCGTGCTCGACTGGAACGAACCGGCGATCAATTTCTACAAGAAGCTGGGAGCCATTCCATTGGATGAATGGACCGTTTATCGTTTGACTGGCGAAGCTCTGGATAGACTGGCCGACGAAACGTAACCGTCATCGGCCGGTCAACAGACATCTTGATGGAGGATGTTGCCGTCATGTTCTGGACGGAAAACACAGGACTGAAAGTGGCATGCTCTCTTCTGGTGCTCTGGACCGGGTTGACCTTCGGATGTCGCTCGTCATCGACTCCAACCACCGAGAAGAATGATTACGTCGCCGAGATTCAGCGGTGGCACCAACAGCGCATCAAGGAGCTCACCAGCCCTGATGGCTGGCTGGCGCTCGCCGGTCTTTTCTGGCTGGAGGAAGGTGAGCAGCGATTCGGCGCTCATCCCTCGAACGATATCGTCTTCCCTTCGGGGAAGGCGCCGGACTTCATCGGCTCCTTCATCGTTCATGATGGGGTGGTCGCCGTGAAAATCAACCCGGGGATCAACGCCCTGCACAATGGGGCACCGGTCCGAGCGATGGAGTTGCAAACCGATGCTCAGGGTGATCCGACGATTCTGACGCTCGGCTCGTTGAGCTGGTACATCATCGAGCGCGATGGCCATCTGGGCGTCCGGTTACGCGATAGTCAGAATCCGCGTTTGAAGGAATTCAAAGGCATCGAGATGTTTCCTATCGATCCCGCCTGGCGCATCGAAGCGACGTTTGAACCTTTCGAGCAACCGAAGTCGATCGCCGTCCCGACGATCCTCGGAACTGTCACCACAATGACCTCGCCGGGGAAGCTCGCGTTCCGTATCGATGGGCACGCCGCTCAACTCATCGCCTTCGCCAAATCAACCAATGATCCCCTGTTCGTCATTTTCGCCGATGAAACCAATGGTCGAGAGACCTATGGCGCGGGGCGATTCCTCTACGTCGACCCGCCGGGAGCTGACGGAAAGACGTTCATCGATTTCAACAAGGCTTACAATCCTCCATGCGCGTTCACGCCATATGCGACCTGTCCGCTTCCACCGGAGGGAAACCGACTGCCCGTTCGCGTGACCGCTGGCGAGAAAAAATATGCTGGCGCACATCATTGAGGAGGTCCCGCTCGGGAGGTGAAACCACAGCTCAGTGACCGACCAGAGTGTCTCCACAGAGACCGGCCAATTCTTGAGGGAGTCGTCCACGGCGCGTTCGAGCCACATCCAGAGGATGAGAAGAGCACGTCAGTCGTCAGTCGTCCGTCGTCTATTTTTGAAGGAGCCTGTTGGGGAATCTTTGCGTTCTCTGCGTCTCTGCGGTGACTTTCGAGGGAGAGCACAGCGAGTCCCGGCTCCCTCGCTCGGCTGAGCCGCGGCGCTCTGCGGGAGTTCTCGCGAAAGGAGGGGTCATGAATCGGAGAGAGGTCGCCAAGTCAGGCATCAGTTTCGGCACGGCGTTGGCCATTGTCATCTCGTGGACGACGCACAAGTCGATTCTCTGGGCCATCATCCACGGTCTGCTCTCCTGGCTTTACGTCATCTACTATGCGTTGACCCGATGAACCATTCGCCTTGATTCCACATTGTCAGCAACGTATATCTTCTGTTCGTCGTTGGTACAATACGCCGGGTCATTGGTCATCTCGTCATGCGAAATCGTCAACTCCATCTCTTTGAACATCGAGACGATGTTGAATCGCAAGGTGCGGATCTAGAAGGTCTCCTGTCTCAGGATTTGAATTTCCACAGCGAAACCGGAACCTATGCCTCGCATGACTTCCATCCCTTCCCCGCCAAGTTCCCTCCCCAATTGCCACATAAATTTATTACCGCGTTGACATCACCCGGTGAGATCGTGCTCGATCCCATGATGGGATCAGGAACGACTGTCCTGGAAGCTTTTCTCTGCGGGCGACAGGGGATTGGGATTGATATTGATCCTCTCGCACTGAAGATCTCCAGCGTCAAGGCGACTCCGCTCAATGTGAAACATGTGCTCGAAATGGGACATGAGATATTGCAGCGAGCGAGGATGGCAGTCGCCAAGGAGCGATCCGATTTGAAAACCAGATTGGAGAAGCGATGGGATCGCCGGACCCGACAATTCATCGACTACTGGTTCACGCGCGACACGCAACTGGAATTGATGGCTCTCATCGGCGAGATCGAGAAGATTCCAGATGTCGCAACGAGACGTTTCTTCGAGGTCGTTTTTTCCGGGACTATCATCACCAAATCGGGTGGCGTCTCACTCGCCCTTGACCTGGCCCATACGAGACCCCACCGCGCCAAGGTCGTTCTGAAAGCCACATCGATGAAGCGCGCAAACAACGCTGTCGAGGCATCCTCTCGGCGGCACCGACACGAGACGAAAATGCTGCGCTCGGCTATTTTGGAATTCGAAAAACGATTCAAACAGAATCTCGGTGGACTGGCTAAACTTGCACAATCCAGTCTCCCTCCTCGCTTCCTCTACGGAAACGCGCAGAATCTCCCCCTGCTCGACGCCTCGGTCGATCTCATCGTAACCTCACCCCCTTATGCTTCCAATGCCATTGATTATATGCGCGCTCACAAGTTCTCTCTCGTTTGGATGGGATATTCCATTGAGGAGCTCGGTCGGAAGCGAAAAGAATACATTGGTGGCGAAGCGACAACGGATTTCCAATTCGAAGAGCTTCCTCACGCCACGGCGAAAGTGGTTGCTGATATTGCCGAGCGTGATCAAAAGAAAGGGCGCGCGCTCCATCGATACTACTCCGAAATGACCCGGATCTTACGAGAAATGCATCGCGTGCTGAGACCGGGGAAGATAGCCATTGTGATCATAGGAAGCTCGGTGATGAGGGGAAGAGACACTGAAACGCCCATGTGTCTGGCGGAGATTGGTCGAGCCCTCGGTTTCCACGTCCCCAAAATCGGCATCCGTCAACTGGATCGCGATCGGCGCATGATGCCTGTTGGCTCTCGACCGAACCTCGACTCACAAATCCAGCAGCGAATGCACGAGGAATACGTGATTGGATTCCGCAAACCCGACACTCTATCAACGGCCCCACGAAGACGGCGATGAGAGGAAGATGAGGAGCCTCGACCGATCTTACACGCGAGCATTTCCTGTACGTGGACGATTCGTAGTGATCGATCACAGAACACACGCACTGAAGCTCTCAATCTCATCCGAAATCGAAAAGGCCCCTTACCGCATATTGTAGCGGTGACCGCTGAACCCCTTCCCACTCGCATGGCGAGTCTTGCATTGGGCACGGGTGATCTGGATTGTGTCTCTCACTTCGCACTCCTGTTTTCAATGTCTCCTTCAAAAATAGACGACGGACGACCGATGACGGACGATCGACGCCCTCTTTTCATCCCCGCGATGTAGCTCGACCGCGCCATGAGGGACTCCTTAGAAGTCCCATCAGCATTCCCATCTGGCCAAGATCATGGTGAGATGATAGACTCTAGCCCTTGACACACGAAACCATCCATCACGAGGGCCAACGATGATTCACCGCGAACACCACGACGCTGTGACCATCTTGCGAATGGAACGAGGCAAGGTCAATGCCATCGATACCGAGTTATTCATCGAACTCATCGACGCTTTCGATGAAGTCGAGCAATCGCCCGCCCGAGCCATCGTCTTCACGGGAGCGGGGCGAGCGTTCTCTGCCGGCGTCGATTTGTTCCGCGTCCTGGAGGGCGGTCGCGCCTATCTGGAAACCTTTCTGAGATCGCTGACCGATGCGGCCGGCCGGATATTCATGTTCCCCAAACCGGTGGTGGCGGCTATCAATGGACACGCCATCGCCGGAGCGTGCATCTTGGCCTGCGCATGCGATTATCGCATCATGGCCGATGGATCGGGCAGGATCGGCGTGCCGGAACTCCTGGTCGGCGTTCCCTATCCGGCTCTGGCATTGGAGATCCTCCGGTTCGCCGTGGCCAATCATCGCCTCCAGGAAGTGATGTATACGGGCAGCACCTATCTGCCGGAAGAAGCTCTCGAACGTGGGCTCATCGATGAAATCGTCAGCCCGGATCGATTGCTCGATCGCGCCTGCGAGTTGGCCGGGCAGTTCGGAGCCATCCCTCATCGCGCCTTCCAACTGGCCAAGCAACAACTCCGCCGATCGACCTGGGAACGATTCAACCAGTATGCTCAGGACATCGACCCGGAGGTTCTCGACCTGTGGTCATCTCCAGATACTCATGCGGCCATCCGACAGTATCTGGAGCGGACCATCGGAAAGAGCAAATGATCACGAAACGTCGACGTCCGCAATGAGGAGGATGAGGATCTATGGCATTAAACGTTGGTGACCGAGCTCCGCATTTCACGCTCCCGGACCAAAGCGGCGAACGGCATAAGCTCTCGTCATACAAGGGGAAGTGGGTCCTGCTTTATTTCTATCCCAAAGACGACACGCCGGGTTGCACCAAGGAAGCCTGCGCATTGCGCGATCATATGGCCGAGTTCGAGAAGCTCAACGTCGCCATCCTGGGAGTGAGCGTCGATCCCATCAAGAGCCACGCCCGATTCGCCGAGAAATACAAACTCCCTTTCCCCCTCCTATCAGATGAAAACAAGCAGGTCGTCAACCTCTATGGCGCGTGGGGCAAGAAGAAGTTCATGGGGCGAGAGTATGAGGGTACGCATCGCATGTCGTTCCTCATCGATCCCCGGGGGAAGATCGCCAAAATCTATGCCAAAGTCAAACCGGCGGAGCACGCCGAGGAGGTCCTCAACGATGTGCGCGGACTCCTCGCCGCCCGGCGCTCATCCGCCACGAAGCGGCATTCATGAGCCGGCTTTTGGCAATGCCCAGGGCGCGGGCTTCGCGCCATCGAGGATCCTATGACGACCAGTCGACTGTGGCTAACGTCCATGATGTTGGGACTCGTGCTCGTGGTAGGCCAATCGATGGCCTGCACCGATGCCGGGCAATATGGTCGGCGCGCCCACTCCGGCTTGGAGAGTGCCCGTCGATCTCATCAGGAGGATGCCATTATGCCCGACAAGGTGATCAAGAGCGATGAAGAGTGGCGCCAATTGCTCACTCCTGAGCAGTATTACGTCACGCGAAAAAAAGGAACGGAACCACCATTCACCGGCGCCTATTACAATTTCAAAGGGAAGGGCGTTTACAAATGCGTTTGTTGTGGCAATGAGCTATTCAGTTCAGAGGCCAAATTCGACTCCGGCACCGGTTGGCCGAGTTTCTGGGAACCCATCTCCAAAGAAGCCATCAGCGAGGCCACAGACGTCAGCTTGGGGATGATTCGGACCGAGGTTCTCTGTCGTCGTTGCGACGCCCATCTCGGTCATGTATTCGATGATGGGCCGCCTCCTACAGGACTTCGCTACTGCATCAACTCGGTAGCCCTTCGGTTTGAAGAACGAGAGCCGAGGTGACGTGGAGAGATGTGCGGGTCAGGGCCCCTCGAATCCATACCAGGTCGTCATCGAGTTGCGTGTCTGGCTGATGAATGTTGAATCGGCGCCGATGACGATCTGGTGAATGGCAAGGATGCTCGCCCACCCTCGCACTCGACAGGGCATCGGAACTCGCCCCTCTCCATCCAATCTTGATCATGCAGAGGAATCGACGTATATTCCCTTTCTCAGGGAAGACGTTGAGGATAGACCCTCATCAAGGCAGAGGGCGATCAATGCTCATTTCGACGAACATGATGTGATCGATTGAGGAGGTATCATGAGCTCTATCCGCGTCGTTCAATTCGGTCTCGGCCCCATAGGTCAGGCCTGCGTGAAAGTACTCGTGGAAAAATCCGGCATCGAACTCCTGGGAGGGATCGATATTGATCCGCAAAAAATCGGCAAGGATGTGGGCGAGATCTGCGGTCTGAAGGAATCACTAGGCGTCGTCGTGCGAGGCGACGCTGAAGCGGCACTGGCCGAGTGGACGCCCGATGTCGTCGTTCATACCACGACGTCTTACCTCGGCGACGTTGAGGGTCAACTCGCGACCATTATTCGGGCGGGCGCTCATATCGTCTCCTCGACGGAGGAACTCTTCTATCCCTACCGGCGCGATCCCGAATTCTGCCGTCGCATCGATCAGATGGCCAAACAGCATGGTGTGGCCGTTGTAGCCACGGGGGTAAACCCAGGATTCGCCATGGATATTCTTCCACTCTGCCTCACCGGCGTCTGCACCAATGTCACCAAGATCAATGTGCGGCGCGTCGTCGATGCCAGCCGCCGCCGGTTGTCGCTCCAGAAGAAAATCGGCGCCGGCCTCACTCCCGAGGCTTTCGCACAGAAACTGGCCGGCGGTCACTTTGGCCATGTCGGCCTTCGCGAATCGGCTTTCGCCGTGATGGAGACGCTAGGGTGGCCGGTGGATGAAATCCACGAAGACATCAAACCGGTCATCGCCGAGGAGCGCGTGACGACGCCTTTTCTCACCGTAGACTCCGGGCAAGTGGCCGGGTTACACCAGGTCATGCGCGTCAAGAGCGGAGGTCGCGAGCGCCTCATCCTCGAGCTCTGGATGTACGTGGGCGCCAAAGATCCCCACGATAGCGTAGAGATCATCGGCGAACCGCTATTGTCGGTTCGGTTGGCCGGAGGCATCTTCGGAGACACGGCGACGGTCGGCGCTCTCATTAACACCATCCCCAAGATCATACACGCTCAACCGGGGCTGCGAACGATGGTGGAATTGCCCGTGCCTCATGCGTTTCTGGGGATGAAGGTATAGGGCTTCGACGGATCTGGAGAATGGCCTCCTGGGTGATGACCCCAGGCCGCGTCTCTCGGTCCGGCTCGATCCGGTTGTCAAAACCGCCATCCTTATGGAAAACTTCATCTCTTCCGACCCGGTGACGGGAGTGAGATGCCGAGCTATCGGGCATCCATACTGGCGAGATTCGGGCAAGGAGGGTTGAAAGCCATGGCGTACACCTTTGAAGAACTCAAAGAGAAAACCGTGGCCGAACTTCGGGACATCGCCAAAGAGATCGATCATGAAGCCGTCCGAGGATATACGCAGATGGACAAAGACCGCCTCCTGGCGGCCATCTGTACGGCGCTCAACATCGATATGCATGAGCACCATCGCGTCGTGGGGATCGATAAGACGGCCATCAAGATGCAGATTCGCCGACTCAAGAAACAACGCGATGAGGCCTTAGCCGCCCACGATCATGCTCGACTGAAACTCGTTCGACGACAAATCCATCGACTCAAGAGAAAACTCCGCAAGTCCATGATCTGAACTCATGAACGTACTCATCATCAATCAATCCGAAGTCCGGGCCTTGCTGCCCATGGACGCATGCATTGCTCTCATGGCCGGGGCCCTTGCCGTGCTGGCCCGCGGAGAGGCGCTCAATCCGTTGCGTCGAGGATTACTCCTGCCCGATAAGCGGGGAATTCTGGGATTGATGCCCGGATATGTGGTGCCCATGCGGATGATGGGAGCCAAGGTGATCAGCGTTTTCCCCGACCAACGGGAAGCCGAATACGATTCCCATCAAGGAGCTGTCCTCCTCTTCGAGACCGAGCAGGGTCGGCTCCTCTCCATCATCGATGCCAGCGAGGTGACGGCCATTCGGACGGCCGCGGTCAGTGCGGTGGCTACACAACGGCTGGCCCGAAAGGATGCCAGTGACCTGGCCATCCTGGGATCTGGCGTTCAGGCGCACCGGCATCTGGAGGCCATGTTTCTGGTTCGCTCCATCGAGCGCGTGCGCATCTGGAGCCGGACGCCCGAGCATGCCCAGGCTTTCGCCGCCCGCGCCGCCCGACGATATAATTGCCCCATCCACGCTGTGCCCACGGCCGAGGATGCCGTGCGCGGCGCCGACCTCATCTGTACGACGACCTCGGCGCGCGAACCCGTCCTCATGGGCGACTGGCTGACTCCAGGAGCACACATCAATGCCGTGGGATCGAGTGTTCCCTATGCCCGCGAACTGGACACCAAGGCGATCGCTCAATCCCGATTGTTTGTCGATCGCCGCGAATCGGCACTTCGCGAAGCTGGCGATTTCCTCATTCCTCGACAAGAAGGCGTGATCGACGAGACGCATATCCAGGGCGAACTCGGAGAGGTACTGATCGGGCGCATTCCAGGGCGTCGATCGCCCGAAGAAACGACCATCTTCAAATCGCTGGGTCTGGCCATTGAAGACGTGGCCGCCGGCTACTACATCTATCATCAAGCCATCGAGCGTGGCGCGGGGACATGGGTCGAGCTGGGCGGTCAGCGCCATCTCGATTGAGAATGGAGAAGCTCTGCCCGGGAAGCGCCGTTCGGATGTCGCGGAGCCCCTCCCATCCATCCGCATCGTCCCAACCCACTCACCTCCCGTCTGAATGGCGGGTTGATCGAGCCCGGAGTAATCCTTCGGGCTGTGCACTCTGGTTCGATCTGTGATATGGTATTCGTTCATCGCAATATCATATTCGGAGGGAGATGATGCTCAAAGCGATTAACCCGACGACCGGTGAACCGATCAAGGAATACGATGAACTGACGCCCGAGCAAGCCCGCGACATCATCGATCGAGCCGACGAAGCTTTTCGCCATTGGCGAACGACCGGCTTCGCCGAGCGGGCCGAGGCGATGAACAATGCGGCTCGGATCCTTCGCGAGCGCGTCGAAGAGTATGCTCGCCTCATGGCGCAAGAGATGGGGAAACCCATCCGAGAAGCCCGAGCGGAGGTCAATAAGTGCGCCTGGGTGTGCGAATACTACGCCCAACATGCCGAGCAATTCCTGCGCCCGGAAGTGGTGGAGACGGATGCCAGCAAGAGCTATGTCGCCTTCAATCCGTTGGGCGTCATCCTCGCCATCATGCCCTGGAACTTTCC
>RFHM01000246.1 GCA_003696865.1 Acidobacteriota bacterium
CCGAGGGGATGAACATCAAGCCATAGAATTTCACCGATGATCACAGATAAAGAAAAGAATCTGTGTCCATCTGTGGAATCTGTGGCGATTTTCGAAGGTGCGTGAGCCGATGAGATGGCCACGGCGAGGGTTCACTCTCAGAACAGCGTCTTGGGGATATCCTGGCCAGTCACCCGCAGAGCGCATCCGGCTCGCCTCGACGCCTGCAGTTGCCCATCCGACAATGGGAACTCGCTCGCTACCTGGGCATCACCCCTCAATATGTGACGCGCTTGCTCGGCCAATTGGAAGACGAAGGCCTCCTCCTTCGATGCAAAGGCTGGCTGATCATCGCCGATCCCCATCGACTCTGGCACCGACCCGATCCATAGAACATCACGACCTGTCAGAGTGAGTCGGTCAATATTCTGCTCCTTTTCGAGCGATGAATCAAAACGCCAATGCTATCCCACCGTCCTCGCCGTCTCCCGCCTCGCTCAATCGCCCGCCCGAGCGATGCGACTTCCAAGAGTTGATCGAGCCGCCCGCCGATCAACGGCAGAACCCCCACCGACCCCGTGCTCAATCGGCCGTCGCCAGATCTCGACGCCGAAACGCCCACCAACCGACCAGCAGAGCGGCTATCGAATAATCGACCAGATGGAGAAACACCCACCCCACGGGCGGCGCGTCGAGCGGCACTTCCAGGACGCTCTGGAAGAGGGCGTCTAATCCTCCGGTCGCCGGAAACGGATAGCTCATCGCCCGCGTCACGGCATCGGGGAGTGTCACCTCAACCAGAGAGAGGAGTTGGGTGAGCCCTTTGACCAGAAGCTCCCCGTTATAAATGACCAGCGTCAACACGGCGGCCGCACCCATACTCAATCCTTGCGCTAACCCGAAAGCCAAGCTCAGCACCAACACCGAGAGCGCTAGGCGACCGAGGAGCATCATGCTGTGACTCATGCTCCACGATTGCCCGGTCAAAGAGACGAGTCCGACATAGATAGCGCCCAATATCGCCCAGATCAGCAGCAGATATCCAAGACTTCCCAGATAGTTCCCCACCAGATATTCCCATCGTGCGATGGGTTTGGCCAGGAGGCCGAAGATCGTCCCATCGCGAATCTCCTGCCGGGTGATGGTCACACCGATGAGGAGAGCGACGAGACTGGCGAACCATCCCATCAGCATAGCGATGAAGAACAACACGCCGACGGCGGCCTGCTGGGCTTGTTGGAACTCTCCCGCCTCCTGCGCCACGCTGATGAACACGATCGGGGAACTCATCAATCCGATGATGAGCAGAGCGATGATGCCAGTCACCATCAACAACCGACTGCGCCACAATCGACGGATCGCGTTCCCCGCCACGACCAGGATCGTCACTGCTCTCCTCCTTCTCGGCTGTCGAGGCCAGTCTGAGCCGAGGCGCCGACGAGTTCCAGAAACACCTCTTCCAGCGTCCGCGTCCGGGGAACGAATGCCTTGAGCCGACCACCATGAGTGCGAATGGCATCCACGATCGCTTGAGCCAACGACTCATCGGCGGTGAACGTCCTGCATGCATCCCCATCAGAGCGAACCTGGACGTTCATTTCCTTGAGGCGAGCGGTCACCGCCCCATGGGAGTCGATGAACGCGATCTCATAGCCACCGTGCGCGCCAACGATGTCAGCCAATACGCCCTGTTTGATGATCCGTCCCCGATGGATGATGGCCACGCGATCGCAAATGAGTTCGACTTCCGAGAGAATGTGCGAGGACAAGAAGATGGTGACGCCTCGCCGCTTCACATCGAGGAGGATATCGCGCACTCGTCGCCGCCCCAGGGGATCGAAGCCCGAAGTGGGTTCATCCAGGATCAACAGTTCCGGATCGTTCAACAACGCCTGTACCAATCCCAATCGCTGGCGCATGCCGCGAGAGTAGGCGCCGATCTTCTTATGGCGAGCCTCCCAGAGGCCGAATCGCCGGAGCAAGCGCTCGATGCGCTCCTGGCGCATCTCTCTGGGAATGCGGAACAGTCGTCCGAAAAAGTTCAGTAATTGAGGGGCGGTGAGGAACGAATAATAGGCGTATTGTTCGGGGAGGTAACCGATGCGTTGACGCACGCGATGATCCTCCGGGGGGAGGCCGAATAGACGAATAGCGCCGCGCGTCGGAAACAAGAATCCCATGAGTAAATTGATGGTCGTCGTCTTCCCCGCCCCGTTGGGACCGAGGAAGGCGAAGATCTCCCCGCGACCGACGCGAAGGTCGACATCGACGACGGCCTCCACATGCCTCTTATGCCACCGACCGGAAACGAACGTCTTGCTCAACTGTCGTGTTTCGATCACCCAATCGCTCATGATGATCAGCGCTTTCTGAGCCGACGAATGAGCATATCCAGAGTGCGCCCCAGGCCGGGATGATAACCTTCCTGGAACTGGACGATCTTCCCCTGTGGATCGATGACGTACAAACTGGGCAGGGCGCGCACGCGATATTGCTTCCCCACATGACCCTGGGGATCGAGCAGGACGATGAACGGGAGCTCATGGCGCTCGACGAACTGTTTCACGACCGCCGGCTCTTCCTCGACGTTCACGGCGAGTAAGACGATGTCTTTCCATTCACCGGCCTTTTGTTTGGCATTCATCCACTCTTTGAGTTCGACAAATTCCGCTCGACACGGCGGACACCAGGTGGCCCAGAAACTGAGGACGACGATGCGACCGCGAAAATCGCTCAGCCGCACCCGGCGGCCTCCAATGTCGGGGAGCTGAAAATCGGGAGCTGCGGTCTGCGTCTTCAATCCTCCACGTTCGCGCAACGAGGGAAGATCGAAGTGGACCTTGTATTGAAGCGCGAGAGAGAGTCCAGCGAACACGATGAGCGAGAGCATCCTCAGATTCCTTCGAGAAAACACGGTCGCTGGCGAACCGGCGCCGATGCTGGATGCCTTCATGCCGATCATTTTATGTCCGAACCGGAGACCGGTCAAGATAGATGATTCTCCCGGCGCGCCCAGCGAACAGGGGGAGCCCCGAAAGGGCGCGATGAAAGCCACCGGGAACCCCGTCCCAAGCAGTATTCGCGCCTCGTGAAAAGACAGAGCGCCCGTGATGATGTGCGTCGGGCTGATGTTTTTGCTCATCTCCGGTGGATATTTTCTGACGATCCGTGTAGACTATGGCTGACTTCAACAAAGCAGTTGAGTCAAATATGATGGGAGGGTATGATGACGGCCCGGATGTTCTTCATCTCCGTCGCGCTCGCCTGGCTCTGGATGGGAAACCCGGTTCATACTTTTGGCGGGCAACGACCGACATTGATGCCACTTGAGCATCCCAAGATCATCACGCGCTATCGGATTGAGGTCACTCTCGATCCCCACACCAAGCAACTCAAGGGGCGAGAGCGGCTCGTCTGGCTCAACGATTCTGATGACATCGTCCGCGAGCTCCAGTTTCATCTCTACCTCAACGCCTTCAAGAACGTGGATACCACTTACATGTCAGAGGCACGCCAGAACGGACGCGGATTCGGTCGAGGAATCAACGCCTTCGATTTCGAGCACTGGGGATACATCGACGTGGAGTCGATGCGGATCGCCGATGGAGAAGACCTGACCGATCGCATGGAATTCATTCAACCGGACGATGGCAATCCCTACGATCAAACGGTCATGCGCGTGACGTTGCCCGAACCCGTCCCGCCGCATGGCGAGATCGCGTTGGATATCGCTTTCACGGCTCAATTGCCGCGGGTCTTCGCCCGCACGGGGTTTCACAAGGATTTCTTCCTCGTCGCCCAGTGGTTTCCCAAAATCGGCGTGTACGAAGAAGCCGGCGAGCGCGGGCGGGCTCAGAGCGGTTGGAACTGTCACCAGTTTCACGCCAATAGCGAGTTTTATGCCGATTATGGCATCTACGACGTGTTCATCACCGTGCCGTCGAACTACATCGTCGGCGCCACCGGCGGCCTGCCCCGCCAGAAACGAGACAACGGCGACGGAACGACGACGGTCGAGTTTTATCAAGAAGACGTACACGATTTCGCCTGGACGGCCAGTCCGCGGTTCATTCGCGTCCAACGCCATTTCGTCGCCAAGGACCAGGTGAGCGATGAAGACATCGCCGAGATGATGCGTGTGCTCGGTCTTCCCCGGGATCAAATCGAACTCGGCGATGTTACGGTCATCCTGCTCATTCAGCCCGAGCACGAGGATCAGATCGACCGTTACTTCCGAGCCATATTCACGGCCATCAAGTATTTCGGTCTCTGGTACGGCCGATACCCTTATCGGACGTTGACCGTGGTCGATCCTCCCCGTGGAGCGCGCGGCGCCGGTGGCATGGAATATCCGACCTTCATCACGGCGGGAACGAACTGGTGGGCGCCGAAACGGATTCTCTCGCCGGAAGGCGTCACCATTCATGAATTCGGTCATCAATATTGGTATGGCCTGGTGGCCAATAATGAATTCGAAGAAGCCTGGTTGGATGAGGGATTCAACTCTTATTCCACCGGTCGCATTCTGGAGAAGGTTTATGGACCCAACCACTACTACGAGTGGTTCTGGGGCGTTCCCATCCCCGGACGTCGCTGGTTGGAGATCCGACTGCCCCGCTTCCCGTTCGTGGGATGGGGACCGGTTCCTTTAGGGTCCTACCTCCAGTATATTCCCTTCCTCGATTGGCAACGTCGCTGGAGCCGCTACATCGCCAATGCCCGACTCGATCCCCTGCGCCGCGCCGCTTGGGAATACTTGAATGCCGATAGCTATCGCACCAACTCCTATGACAAACCGACGCTGCTCCTGCGAACGCTGGAGAATTATCTCGGCGAAGCGCTCATGGCTCGTGTGATGCGAACCTACCATCGGCGGTACCGGTTCCGCCATCCCACGACGCAGGATTTCATCGATACGGTGAACGACGTCACCGGCTTGGACCTGGATTGGTACTTCGATCAGGTCCTCTCTACGGCCAACACGTTGGATTACGCCGTAACGGAGGTGAGCAGCGAGCCGGTGCCCGCTGAGCAGGGGGTCTACGATCGAAACGGCCGGCGCGTCGTGCTCGAACCGAACAATCAACCCGAAGGCGAGCGTCTCTACCGGTCGCGGATCACCGTCCGTCGCCTGGGGACGGTCGCCTTTCCCGTGCGGGTCGATATTCTCTTCGAGGATGGTGAGCGCATTCGAGAGCATTGGGATGGACGCGATCGCTGGCGGACGTTCACTTACACCAAACCAACCCGAGTGGTCTCCGCCGAAGTATTCTCCGGAACGCTCAATCCCGGGGCAGCGAACTATCCCATCCTGTTAGACGTGGATTTCGCCAATAACAGTCGGCGGCGGGAACCCGATCGTCTGCCGGCGCTCCGATGGAGTTCCAAGTTTCTGTTCTGGGTTCAAAACCTGCTTCATCAGTTGAGCATGTTCGGATAGAGACAAAATCAACCGGTTGAGGAGAAAAGCCTATGATCGCCGGGAATCAACCCGATGCCATTCGACCCTGGCCAGTGCACGCCGTCGCCTCCAGCGAGGAAGAGATCGCCGAAGCCAAGCCCGGAGCGCCCCGTCCCCCATGGGCGCTGGTGAAATCCGGATTCGCCGGAGCCAATACTCAACTTCGACTGGCCTGCCTTCTCTGGGCGATCAATCTCGTTTTCGCCCTGGTCGTGGCGATCCCTTTCTTCCACCTGCTGGATGAATCGTTGAGCCGCTCGCTCATCGGTCAACGTTCGCTGCGCTTCCCCGACGCCAACTGGCTCATCGGACTCCTCAATTCGCAGCGCAGTTTTCTGGACAGCTTGAGCGCCACCCTGGTATGGATCGCTCTTTTCTATATGGTCCTCAACGCTCTGGTATCGGCGGGCGTGCTGGAGATTCTCGCCGGAGGGTCGCGATTCTCTTTCCGGCAATTTTTTCAGGGCATCGTCCGTCATGGTGGCCCTTTCCTTCGGCTATTCATTATCTCCCTGGTCGCCTATTTCCTCGTCTTCCTCCTGTTCCATGATCTGTTGGAGAAAGGGCTGAATGCTCTGAGCCGCGACTGGTATTCCGAAGCGGGCGCTTTCAGCCTCTATTGGGCGAAGAATATTCTGCTCGCCGTCATTCTCCTCGGGACGGTGATGATCTTCGACTATGCCAAAATCAGAGTGGTCCTGGAGAATTCTCCGCGAGCGGTGCTCGAAACGGCGAAGGCGTTCCGCTTCGTGAGGCATCATCTGCGCCCCACGCTGCTGGTGTTCTATGGTCTGGGACTCGCGGGCGCGATACTGACTCTCGCCTATCTCGGTTTGGATGCTCTGTTCGCCCCAACCTCGTTGGGCCTGGTCATCCTCGGATTTCTCGTTCAGCAACTCTACATGTTCTCCCGGATGTGGTTACGGGTCGCCTTTTATGTGGCCGAGATGGAACTCTATCGGGAACGGGGGCACTGAGGGAACGCGTCGGAGGCGATTTCCGTATGTTCATTTTGCCGGGAGATGTGATAAATTATTGATCGGAAATCATCGGGCACCGGCGGAGGCGAACATGTATTGCCCAACTTGTGGTACGGCGGCATCGGCCGAGCAGCGATTTTGTCGAGCCTGCGGGACCAATCTCCAGATCATCTCCCAAGCGCTCAGCGGCCAGCTCGCAGCATCCATCTCCAGCGACCTGGTGCGCCTCGTCCAGGACATGCGCAGTCGACGACGGAAGATACGTCGTTGGGGATTCATCGTCTTTTGGGGAGGCACGCTCGTCGCCGCCTTCTTCGGCGTCGTCGGTGGAGCGGTGGAGAGCATCAGTCCCCCGGTTGGCGATGCCATCGCGTCGTTATCCGGCCTGGGAGGGATCATCGTGCTCATTGGCCTCGGGATGATGATCTACTCGGCTTTCCTCCCCAAAGCGCCCGATTCCCTCCCACTGCCGCATTCATCGGCCCTCTCCTCATCGGTATCGCCCATCAGCATCTCGACACCGTCCTCGCCGGAGTCCGTACCCAGCGTCACCGAACATACGACAATGAAGCTGGAATCGCCGCAACCTGAGACGGCACCGAGATCTCCCGAGGCAACAGAGCGATGACTCATCGAATCCCTCCAGCCTGTCCTCGGTGTGGGGCGCGCATCACAGCCGGACAGAACTTTTGCCGATCGTGTGGCCTGCCGTTACGACTCGCCTTCGACGAGGGGGCTGGTCTGCCCCCTATGGCGTCGACGGCGTCTGGCAAACTCCATCTTCTCATCAAGGTCATTGGAGAGGCGCTCGGCAGTGGACTGCGATACCTCTCGCCGTCAGCAGGAGGCGAATCCCCCGCCGGGCATCGGCTCCGTCAATGCTGGCGATGGGGGTTCATCGCGTTCTGGGCCGGGCTCGCCGCCCAACTCGGCGAGGTCATGGGGTTCGTTCTGATGGCCATCGGTCTGGGATTGATGGCCTACGCCCGAGGCCTCTTCCGAACCGGCGAGCGAAGCGATGCCCTCGCCGAGGCGACGTTCCCTCAATCCGATCGTCAAGCGATGGAGACGCCCGCTTCTCCCCATCTCTCGGCGACCCCTCAACGGGCCGAAGATGAACGGCCCATTCGCTCTACCCATCAGGGCATCACGCAATGACGAGGGCGCCCGCTGCGCGCCTCTCAGCGCCGCTCGTCGTATTCGTCGAGGATGGCTTCAGTCGCTTCGGCAGTGACGGGACGTTGACAGAGCAGATTGATGCGAAGGACCATCCAGCGGATCTCGCGCAATATCGTCCGACGCGCCACCGGATCTTTGGTTCGGGCGTATTCGCGCTTGAGTTCGGCGAGTTCTCGCCGCAGGGAAACTTCCAGGGGAGGGATATCGGCGTTTTTCAAGATTTTTCGCGCCAACCGCTCGGCCGGCCCGCCGAGGTCGTCATCGTCGAATCGTAAGGGACGCCCCTTACCGGGGAGATGGTCAAACTCTCCACGTTCCATCGCCTCGGCAATTTTGCGCTCGGCGATCAACTGGAACACATCAATGGACGGGGTGTCGAGAACCATGACCTCAACCCTTCCAATGACGACCAAGACCAACCATGGACCGGACGCTATGGTTCGAAGACGATGAACCTCACTCCTGCTCTCGGCGCTGCCGTCGTCGATCGCGCTTTCTGGCCAACGCTGATTTCAGTCGCCTCTTCTCTCCCGGCTTGAGATAGAAGGCATGTTTCTTGATGTCCTTGATGATATCCTCTTGCTGGACTTTGCGCTTGAACCGACGGAGCGCCGCCTCGATGGTTTCACCTTCGTTGACAACAACAACGGCCACAGGCTTTTTTCATCCTCCTCTCTTATAAGGTCATTCCAAATCGAAAAAGTACTTGTTACACCATAATGCGCTCACTGTCAAGAAGCAGGCGAACGGACTGAATCTCGCGATTCTATCATCACCTGGCGATATACGGACTCGATGCGCGCGATGATGCGAGATCGATCGAATCGCTCGTGCACCTCGGCGCGGGCCGCTCGACCGAGACGCTCTCTCAACGGCGCATCATCGAGCAACAACGCGATGGCTTCAGCGAGGGATTGGATCTCCCGCGGAGGCACGAGCCAGCCCGTCACCCGATGAGTGACGATTTCGGCCGGTCCGCCCGCCCGGGTGGCGATGACCGGGAGTCCGGCAGCCATGGCCTGAATGAGCACCATGGAGAAAGCTTCTTGCCAGGAGGGAACGACCAGTACGGTCAGTGCCGACCACACCCAGGAGAGGTCTTCGATGTGATCGAGGAACGTCACGCGATGAGCGATGCCCAGTTGCCGGGCCAATCGTTGACATCGGCTGGTGAATCGACGCCCTCCCTGCTCACTGCCGACCAACAAGAAGGCCACATCCTCCCTGGAAGCAGAGACCAAAGCCGCCGCCCGAAGGAATTCCTCCTGCCCTTTGGCCGGCGTCATCTGCCCTACCATCCCCACGATGAGCGGCGCATTCAACCCCAGCCGTCGCCGCGCCTGCTCCGACGGAGGCAACTGGCGATAGTCATCGGGATCGATCCAGTTGGGGATGGTCACGATGCGATCGGCAGAGACGGGCAGTGACGCGATGAGGCGGCGACGCACCGACTCGGAGACGGCGATGACCTTCCCCACTCGACGGAAGAGCGCCCGGTTGAGCCAATTCACGCGCAGCGGCAAATAATGATGTCGGGTGAGCACGACTCGCCCCCGCCCGGCCCATTTCCCGGCGAGCAAGCAGAGAGGATAATCTCGAGCCACATGTCCGTGAATGATGTCGATCTGGTGTTGGCGAATCATCCGGCTCAGCGCGCGCGCCGAGAGGAGATCGATGGCATTACGGAGGGGGAGTTGGTGAATGGTGACCGGAGTGGAACCGAGCCGATCCGGCAAAGGACTGTTGGGACGAACGACCAACTGGACGTGGTGTCCGCGCGCGCTCAGGGCTCGACACAGATCCAACAGGTGGATCTCTCCTCCCCCGATCGCCATGGCCGATGAGACGTGAAGAATCCTCATGTCGCCTTTCTCTCCATTGCCAGTTGACGGCGAGAATGTTAGCTTGAGCAATGAGCGTTCTCACACTCGATCGCCACCGGCGATTGAGCGAGGGCGCCGATCATCGAAATCATCGCTCGATATCATGCCGATACACGCGCTGGCTCAACTCCCCGGTTGGTTCGCCTCGCTCATCGTTGTGCTCCTGGGTCTGGCCGTCGGCAGCTTCGTCAACGTAATCATCTACCGCGTTCCCCGGCAAATGTCAATAGTGACCCCTGGTTCTCGCTGTCCTTTCTGCCATACGCCGCTCGGCGTCCGAGATCTGATTCCCGTGATCAGCTTCCTCCTCCTGAGAGGGCGATGTCGTTCTTGCCGACATCCCATCCCGCTTCGGTATCCGGTGGTGGAAGGTCTACTGGGCATGCTCTTCTGGGTCGTCTGGCAAAGGGATGGCCTGAACTGGTCCCTCCCCCAGGATTGGGCGTTCGTCTCGGCGATGGTGGCCCTGGGCGCCATTGATCTGGAACATCGACTGCTGCCCGATGCCATCACCTATCCCGGATTCGTCTTGGCCGTCGGTCTCCCCGCCTTACTGGAGAGACATTCTCACTTCCCCTGGCCTGGTCTGGAATCCTCATGGGCCGTCAGTTTGACCTGGGGATTGGTCGCCGCTTCGGGCATCGTCATCATCGCCGTGGAGTGGGTCGATTATATTCTCATCGGTCGTCATCTGGAAGCACAGGAAGCGGGCGAGCACCCCACCGATGCTCGGATGACGGCTGAGGAGGATGGTGCGTCTGGCCGTGTGTTTCTCCCTCGCCCTCGACTCATGCTGAGCACCATCGCGCTGGGTATCGCATTGGCTGGGCTTCTGTGGGTGAAGAGGGCCATGGGAGCCGACGGACCGGGAACGACGGCGGCCGATGCCGTGGTGGACGCCTGTGTCGGGGCAGCATTTGGTGGCGGGCTGCTCTGGATCCTGCGGTTCGCCTACTTCCACCTGAAGAACATCGAAGCGGCGGGATTCGGAGATATCAAGATGATGATGATGGTCGGCGCCTATCTGGGGCTATCGCAAACCATCGTGACGCTCATCGTCGCCTCCGCATGCGCCTCGGTCATCGGGCTCATTCTCATCTTCCGGCATCGAGATCGACACATCAAGATTCCCTATGGTTTTTTCCTGGCCATAGCGGCCACCGTCACTTTGCTCATCGGCGCATCCGGCGCGGCCTGGCCGGGTGGATTTTGAGCCGAGGAGCGCGCTCCGCGATGCCTGGTGAGAATAGCCAACACACCTTGACAACGGAGAGGATGACGGATAGAGTTGGAGTTTTGTAGTGGTGACAAAACCAAGCACAACTTGGACAGAAGAGGCGTCAACCAAGCATGCCTGAAAATCAACGATGAGGTGTTAACTAGATGTCCGTAGACAACGTAAAATACAGCTCGGGACCAGAACGTCAACAATGCAGTTCCGTCCCGGCCCAGAATAACGATCTCACCGGAAGCGATCCGGAGATCCATTCCGAGTCTCCAACTCGCTTGGAATCTTCCCCGGGTGCGGAAGCGCCCGACGACAGCCAACGAGCAACAGAACACGAACCCATCCGAGAAGAGCCATCGACCGCGACCTCGGAGGCAGCGACCCCGAGTGAGCCCGAAGCGGCCCCGGAGGCGTCGTCACCGCCATTGGCGACTGAGACGTTTGATGAATCGCTGCTCGATGCCATGGAAGAGAAGGCGGCGACCATTCGCGTGGGAGAGACGATTCGAGGAAAGCTCATCGCCCTCACCGAGGAATGGGCGCTCGTCGATATCGGCTACAAGACGGAAGGGACCTTCCCTCGAGAAGAACTCCAGGCGAGTCCGGAAGAACCCGCCATCGGTTCGGAGATTTACGTCACCGTCAAAGAGCTCGAAGGGCCGAACGATTACGTTCGCCTGTCTTACAAGGACGCCCTTCAAAAGCAAGCCTGGCACCGGGTGCAGGCCGCATATGCCGAGGGCACGCCGGTGAAGGGTCGCATCAGCCAACGCGTGAAAGGCGGCTTCAAGGTCAACCTCGGAGGCATCGAGGCCTTCCTGCCCGCCAGTCAGTTGAACCTGTTCCAGGTGAGGAATCTGGATGCCTGGGTGGGCAAAGAGATCGAAGCCAAGGTGTTGAAGCTCAATCGGCGACAACTCAACATCGTCATCTCCCGCCGCGCGCTGCTCGAAGAGGAACAAGCCCGACGGCGGGCCGAGGCGTTGGCGCAGTTAGATGAAGCCTATATCGTGCAAGGGCGCATCAAAAGCCTGACCGATTATGGAGCGTTCGTCGATCTTGGTGGGATCGATGGCCTGCTCCATATCACCGACATGTCCTGGAAGCACATTCAACACCCCAAGGAGATGTTCAAAGTCGGGGACATCATCCAGGTCAAAATTCTCAAACTGGACCGCGAGAAGGGGCGCATCAACCTCGGTTACAAGCAACTCTTCCCCGATCCCTGGGATACGATCCCCGAGCGCTATCCGGTGGGCTCTCGGGTGAAAGGGAAAGTCACCCGAGTGGTCAACTACGGCGCTTTCGTGGAATTGGAAGAGGGGGTACAAGGACTCATTCACGTATCGGAAATGAGCTGGGATAAGCGGCTCAAACATCCCTCCAAGTACGTGAAGGTCGGCGATGACGTCCTCGTCGAGGTCGTCGCCATCGATCCCGTCGAACGTCGATTGAGCCTGAGTCTGCGACGGCTGGAGCCAGATCCCTGGACGCTGTTTGCCGAAAC
>RFHM01000247.1 GCA_003696865.1 Acidobacteriota bacterium
AAATATAATGATCGGATCGAAACCGAGGCCATCAAACGGGTATTCGGCGAGCACGCTTATCGGCTGGCCGTCAGTTCCACCAAATCGATGACTGGCCACCTGCTGGGAGCGGCGGGAGGATTGGAGGGCGGCATCTCGGCGCTGGTCATCGATCGACAAGTGATCCCGCCGACCATCAACTACGAGACGCCCGATCCCGACTGCGATCTCGATTACGTGCCCAATGAGGCGCGTCCGGCGTCCATTCGATACGCCCTCTCCAATTCGTTCGGGTTTGGAGGGACCAATGTGGCGTTGCTGTTCAAACGATACGAGGAGTGACGATGAGCGAGCGAACCGCTCGCCGGGTTCGCCCGACGCGTGAGTCCGCCTGGCGCGCTCATCGTCTCCGAGTCGGAGGAGATCATGAATATCATCGTCTGTCTCAAACAAGTCCCCAGTCGCGAATCGATTCTCCGCGTGAATGCCGATGGGACCTGGGTGGATGAACAGGACCTGAGCTGGGAGATCAACGAACCGGACGTCTACGCGCTGGAAGAAGCTCTGCGGCTCAAAGAGCGATTCGGCGGGGAAGTGATCATCTGCTCGGTGGGCCCGGCTCGCGTCCAACAAGCCATCCGCGAGGCGTTCGCCAAGGGCGCCGATCGCGGCATTCACTTGAACGATCCGGCTTTCGAGCGGCTGGATGCCTATAATACGGCGCGGGTCATCGCCGAAGCCATCAAAGGTGAATCGTACGACTTGATCCTCACCGGCCTTCAATCGGACGATTTCGGTTTCGCTCAGACTGGCGTCATCCTGGCCGAACTGTTGGGCATTCCCCATACGACCATCGTCATGGAGATCCACGTCCTCGATGGCAAGGTCAAGGTCAAGCGCGAGCTGGAGGCCGGGTGGTTTCAATGGATCGAACTGCCGTTGCCCGCCGTGCTGACCATTCAATCGGGAATCAACCATCCGCGCTATGCGACCTTGAAGGGCATCATGGGCGCCAAGAAGAAGCCCATCCGGACGCTCGGCCGGGATGATCTCCACCTCGGCGAGGCGCTCCTGAATTTCCAGGAGATCGAGAAGGTCTACATTCCGCAGAAGACCAAGAAGACGCAACTCCTGGAAGGAAGCCCCGAGGAGGTGGCCGCGCAATTGGTCGAAAAACTCAAACACGAAGCCAAGGTGATTTGATATGGCACAAGGAATTCTGGTCATTGCTGAGCACCTGGAGGGTCGGCTCAATCCCACCACCTGGGAAGCCCTTCGTGCCGGTCAGTTGTTGACCGATGCCCTCGGCGGGCCGCTGTGGGTGGCCTTGCTGGGGAACGATCTCTCGGCGCTCACCGCGGCGTTCTCCGACAAGCGCTGCGATGAGCTGCTCGTGCTCCAACACGAGTTGTTGGCCACCTACACGCCCGAAGGCACCACGCTGGCCTTGCGGCCATTGATCGAAGCGCGCCAGCCGCAGATGGTCATCATGAGTCATACCTATCAGGTGCGCGACTTCGCGCCCAAATTGGCGGCGTCGCTGGGACGCGGTTTCATCAGCGATTGTATCGGCTATCGATTGGAGGATGGCCGTCCCGTCTTCATTCGTCAGATCTTCCAGGGGAAGATGAACGCCGACGTGCGCGTTCAGGGAGATCCCCCCTATTTTGTCAGCTTCCAGGCCGGCGCCTTCCGGGGCGACGAAGTGGAGTCGAGCGACGCGGGGCCGACCATCACCTCGGTGGACGTCTCCCTCGATCCATCGGCGATTCGCACTCATCCCATGGAGCGCTTCCGCGAGGCCAAACAAGCGGTCGATCTCACCCAGGCCGACATCATCGTGGCCATCGGTCGCGGCATCAAGAGCGCCGATAACATTCCTCTGGCCGAGGAGCTGGCCGAAGTGCTGGGCGCCGAGCTGGGCGCCTCGCGGCCCATCTGCGATAACGAGTGGTTGCCCATGGATCGGCAGATCGGCAGTTCCGGTCAAACGGTCTCTCCCAAGTTGTATATCGCTCTGGGGATCTCCGGCGCCATTCAGCACGTCGTCGGAATGAAGGGATCGCGGACCGTCGTGGCCATCAACAAAGATCCCGAAGCGCCCATCTTCGATATCGCCGATTACGGCATCGTGGGAGATCTGTTCGAAGTCGTCCCGGCGCTGATCAAGAAACTCCGCGAGGTGAAAGAGGAGCGTTGAACCGTCCCATGGCCGGTCAACCGTCGATGACCCTCGGCGAGAGGCTCAATGCGTCGTCGCCGCGCCGCCATGCCCGGCGCGCGGCTATCGATCGCGCCGAACTCTTCCACCAGGTTTACGATATGGCCGATCTGTCGGCCTACACGGTGACCGATCGCTGGCTCATCAAAGGAGCGGGCCTCTTGTTCTACGGGTTGATCGCGCTCATCGGTCGCACCGTCCGATGGACGATCGTCGATTGGCATCATTATGAAGCGCTCCGGCGATCGGGTCGGCGCATCATCTACGCGTTCTGGCATAATCGCGTTTTCCTGGCCACGTGGTTTTGGCGGCAGCGGGGCATCGTCGTCATGACCAGTCCCAGTTTCGATGGAGAATACATTGCCCGATTCATCCAGCGATTCGGGTATGGGGCGGCGCGCGGCTCGTCCGGGCGGGCGGCCAGCCGGGCCTTCCGGCAAATGGCCGCGTGCCTGGATTCGGGGCTGGACGTGGCCTTCACCATCGATGGTCCGCGTGGGCCGCGCTACGTCGCCAAACCGGGCGCCGTGCGATTGGCCATGCGGACGGGGGCGGCCATCCTGCCGTTTCACATCTCCGCCGAGCATTATTGGGAAGTCGAGAGCTGGGATCGATTTCAGATTCCGCGTCCGTTCACCCGGGCCGTCATCTTGCTCGGTCGGCCCATCTGTGTACCCATGGAGGGCTCGCCGCTGGAGATTGCCGGGCGGCAAACCGAACTTCAGGCTACGCTCAGTGACCTCCGGCGACGTGGTGATCGATGGTGGACGAGGTGACGTCGGCGGCGAGG
>RFHM01000248.1 GCA_003696865.1 Acidobacteriota bacterium
CCGCTGAAGAAGCATTCTCCAGACGAGTATGGCAAATCGATCAACCGGAGTCAAACGAGCCATTGATCGAAGAATGTCCCCCTCTTGACACCGAACACTGAACGCTTGACACTTAATCGCATGCCGCTCAACGAAGTCGAGAGAGGAATGATTTCGGCCGTTCTTCTCGCCGCCGGAGAATCCCGTCGCATGGGTCGGCTCAAGCAACTGCTTCCATTCGGTCCCAAGACGGTGATCGAAACCTGTCTCGATGCCCTGCTCGCCTCGCGCGTGGACGACATCATCGTCGTGCTTGGGCATCGATATCAGGAGATCCAATCGCACATCGAACATTTCCCGGTGAGAATCGTCATCAATCAACACTACTCACAAGGCATGAGCAGTTCGGTCATCCGTGGCGTGCGCGCCATCCCGTCAGCGGCCCGAGCGGCCCTCATCGCCGTCGTCGATCAACCGCTGGTGACGGCGGACATCATCGATCGACTCATCGACGCCTACCGGAAGAGCGAGAAAAAAATCGTCATTCCCGTTTATCGTGGACGCGGCGGCCATCCTATCATCATCGATCTCTCGTTTCGCCAGAAAATTCTCACCATCGATCCCGAGCGAGGATTGCGCCAGATCGTTTACAGTCATCCTCAGGATGTGCTGAGGGTCGACGTCGAGACGGATGCCGTCATTCAAAACATGAACACGTGGGCGGACTATCAGCGCTTGCTGCAGCGGATCTCCTCGTCGATGAAAGAATGATCTCCTCGGATTCTCCTCTTCGGCATCGAGAATCGGTCGGAAATGAGCCCATCGAAAGATCGCGGTTCACGTAAGGTGATCGCCTCGATGGGTGCTATGGAAGTGTCTCCTTCGAAAATCACCGCAAAGGCGCAGAGAACGCCAAGATCCTCCTTCGAAAATAGACGACGGACGACCGATGACCGGCGACCGACGCGCTCTTTTCATCCCCTCGATGTGGCTCGGACGCGCCATGGACGACTCCTTCGAAAATCACCACCGATTCCACAGAGGGACCCAGATTCTTTTCTTCATCTGTGATCATCGGTGAAATCTGTGGCTTGATGTTCATCCCCTCGATGTGGCTCGGCGCGCGCCATGGATGACTCCCTCAGGGAACGGATTTCCTCAATGAGTCCTGGAGCGATGAAGCACTTTCTGGAGCGGAGGCATCTTCTTCTCGCCTTCGATCACACCGCTCGTCTCATTTGCGTCCCGGCGAAAGGAGAGGCATAATTAGCGTCTGAGGCAGGGGGGGAGACACGATTTCTCAACGAGGAGAGCAATGGCAGAGACACTGTTGGATAAGGTTTGGCGGCTCCATACGGTGCGCGAGCTCCCATCGGGACAAACGCAGCTCTTCGTGGGATTACATTTGATTCACGAGGTGACCAGTCCACAGGCGTTTCACATGTTGCGCGAGCGAGGACTGAAGGTGCGCTTCCCCGAGCGCACGTTCGCCACCATGGACCATATTGTGCCCACCGATGAGCAAACGCGCCCGTTCGCCGATCCGCTGGCCGAGCAAATGGCCGCCGCGCTCATTGAAAACTGTCAACAGTATGGCATTCCATTATTCGATATCGGTAGCGGACGGCAAGGCATCGTTCACGTCATCGGTCCGGAACTCGGGTTGACGCAACCGGGCATGACGATCGCCTGTGGTGACAGCCACACGTCCACGCACGGAGCGTTAGGGGCATTGGCCTTCGGCATTGGCACCAGCCAGATTCGCGATGTGCTGGCCACGCAATGTCTGGCCATGTCCAAACCCAAGCTGCGTCGCCTTCTCATCGAAGGGACGTTACCGCGCGGCGTCTACGCCAAGGACGTGATCCTGGCCATCATCCACCGGTTGGGAGTGAAAGGTGGCGTGGGCTACGCCTATGAGTATGCCGGATCGGCCGTCGCAGCGATGTCGATGGAAGAGCGGCTAACCCTCTGCAACATGACCATCGAAGGCGGCGCGCGCGTCGGCTACGTGAATCCCGATCGCGTCACGTTCGAGTATCTCAAAGGCCGACCCTATGCTCCTCAGGGCGAAGCTTTCCATCGGGCGGTCGCCTGGTGGAAGCAGATCGCCTCTGACCCTGATGCAACGTATGACGACGAGGTGCGATTAGATGCGACGGCGCTCCAGCCGATGGTCACGTGGGGCATCAATCCCGGTCAATCGGTGGGCGTCAACGATCCCATTCCCGATCCCAGGACGCTTCCCGAATCGGAACGCGCGTCCTATGAAGAAGCACTGGCCTTCATGTCATTTCGGCCCGGCCAGCGTCTCATCGGCACGCCCATCGATGTCGCGTTCATCGGATCGTGCACCAATGGGCGGCTCTCCGATTTGCGCGCCGCCGCCGAAGTCGCCCGTCGAGGAAAGGTGGCGGCGGGCGCGCGCGCGCTCGTCGTTCCCGGCTCGGAAGCCGTCGCCCGCGCCGCCGAAGCCGAGGGGCTCCACGAAATTTTCCAACAAGCCGGCTTTCAGTGGCGGCGCGCGGGATGCTCGATGTGTCTGGGTATGAATCCGGATAGGTTGCGCGGGCGAGAGATCTGTGCCTCGTCGAGCAACCGCAATTTCAAGGGACGCCAAGGGAGTCCGACCGGGCGAACGTTGTTGATGAGCCCCGCTATGGTGGCTGCCGCGGCCATCGCCGGCCAAGTGATCGATGTGAGGGAGGTGCTCTCATGAAACCAATGCCTGTCCGAGAAATTCGCGGTCGGGCGATTCCCCTTCCCGGGAATGACATCGACACCGATCGCATCATTCCGGGGCGGTTCTTACGCTGCGTGACGTTTGAAGGTCTGGAGAAACACGTCTTCGAAGACGACCGGCAGCAATATGAGGACCACCCGTTCAACCAGGAGCGGTACCGAGGGGCGTCTATTCTCGTCGTCGAGCGAAATTTCGGTTGTGGCTCGTCGCGCGAACATGCCCCGCAAGCGCTCTTCCGCTGGGGCATCCGCGCCATCGTAGGGATTTCATTCGGCGAGATTTTCTTCTCCAACTGTACGGCCATTGGCATCCCCTGCCTCACTCTCGATGAGTCGGATGCTTACTGGTTGCTGGAGACCGTCAGCCACCATCCCGACGAAGAACTGAGTATCGATCTGGAGACAGTGACGATCCGAATGGGAGAGCGAACGCTCAGGGCCACTATGCCCGAAGGAGCGCGACAGCAATTCCTCCAGGGAACGTGGGATTCGACGCAAACGCTATTGGAAGCAGGAGAGGCGATTGATCGTCTGGCTCGACGACTTCCTTACATCGCCGGATTCTGAGGCTCATTCTTCGCAGCGCGCAGTCCGATCAGGGGCGAACCGATCGCTCACACGGCAGCCACCTTCCCTTCGATCGGGCTATCCAATCGATTCGATCGAGGGAAACCCAAGCCGGATACAGCAAGACGTATCTCGGCGGGGCCTGCGGTCATCTGGAATCTCTGCGAAACGATTCAGAGCAGTCGGCCATAGGAAAAAACGAGGCGAATGCCTAGATCCTTGAGCCGGGCGCGAACCTCCGGCCGGGCGCGATAGCAGAAGCATACGGGGAAGATCTCTCCACGCAGATGCTTGCGCGCGCGCGCCACCTGTCGGGCAAATCGGTTGACTTCCTTGAGAGTGAGATTGTGTTTGGCTTCGCCCACGATCCAGATGGGTTGATCGGGTCGAGCCGGGTCGCGAGCTTGCCCGAACAGGTTGATCTCCACCTCCTTGCCATCCCATCGTTGCCACGTTCGTTCCAGAGGACCAACCTCCCATCCGAATTCCCGCGCCAGGACATCATGGACGACAATGTAAGCGATATCCTCGATATCTCCTCCCACCGTCTCACTCAGACCGCCGACCTGACGAGCGAGCTGTCGAAGAGCCTCATCGGTCCGCGCCTGCGCCTCCGCCAACCGCTCCATCGCCTCCTCCAATCGCCCCACCCGCTCCTC
>RFHM01000249.1 GCA_003696865.1 Acidobacteriota bacterium
AACTCCCCTCCGGCCTTTCTTCCGGCTATTATTACCGTGCGACATGATGTTCGGCGACCTGAAAAACTTTGGCGACATCGTCCGGCGACACGCTGAGTATAGTGGGAGTCGGATGGGCATCGTGTTTGAGGACGTGCGATTGACGTGGCGGGAGGTGAACGCCCGCGTCAATCGCATCGCCTCGGCGCTGCAGCGGCGAGGCGTCGGTCACGGTGATCGTGTGGCCATCTTGAGCAGAAACTGTCACCAGTACGTTGAATTGCTTTATGGGTTGGCGAAGATCGGCGCCGTCAGCGTACCCATCAACTATCGATTGACGGAGAGAGAGGTCGCCTACATTTGCAACGATGCTGGCGCCATCATGCTCGTTGCTGGACCGGACTACTTCTCCTTGGCCGAGCAGGTGGCCGGACGGTCACCCACGATCAAAGAAGTAATCGGCCTGGGGAAGGACGTGCCCCGCCATTTGCTGGACTACGAGGCGCTCATTCGGGAGGGAGAGGAGTCCGAGCCGGCCCCCGATCGCCCCATCGAGCCGGAAGATTTGCTGTTATTCCTGTACACCAGTGGGACGACGGGATTTCCGAAAGGCGTCATGTATACGCATCGGCGAACGCTCATCGGCATGTTCGTCCACGTCCATGCCATTGGGAGCCATTCCAGTCACCGCGTGATGTTACCCGCCCCGCTCTACTCGGCAGCGGGGATTGCCGGGATTTTCTGTGCCGTTTACGTGGGAAGTTTCATCGTCATCATCAATTTTGAGCCTCAGCGAGCGCTGGAGACGATAGAGCGGGAGCGCATCACATTCACCAATCTCGTTCCCACGACGATCCAAATGTTGGTCACTCGAGATGATATCGACCACTATGACCTCTCCAGTCTGAGGGTTCTTCTCTATGGAGGAGCGCCCATGCCCGAGCCGGTGTTGCGACGCGCGGCCGCCGTCTTTAGGTGCGATTTTCGCCAGACCTACGCGACTTCGGAGACGGGATGTTCGGGAACGGTGCTGGAACCTCATGAACATCGACTCGCTTTGGCCGATGAGCGCTGGACGAAGCTGCTCATGTCCTGTGGTCGCCCGCAATGCAACGTCGCCGTGCGCGTTGTCAATGATGCTGGTGAGCGCGTGTCGCCAGGTGAAGTGGGAGAGATCTGCGTCTATGCCGATGGAAATATGGTAGGATATTGGAACAATCCTCAAGCTACGGCTGAGGCGTTGCGCGATGGATGGGTGTACACTGGCGATCTGGCCACCATCGATGAAGAAGGATACATTTACCTGGTCGATCGGAAACACGATATGATCGTCACCGGAGCGCTCAATGTCTACCCCTCAGAAGTGGAGCGCGTCCTATACGAACATCCGGCAGTGTTCGAGTGTGCCGTCATCGGCGTGCCTCATCCGGTATGGGGCGAAGCGGTGAAAGCTGTGGTCGTGCTCAAACCGGGAGCGACGGCGTCCGAAGAGGAGTTGATCGCTTTTTGTAAGGAGCGGCTCGCCGGTTACAAGACGCCTAAATCGGTGGATTTCGCCCCACGCCTGCCCAGAAACCCAACGGGGAAAGTCCTCCGACGAGTGTTGCGCGAGCCCTACTGGAAGGATTATCGACGAAGCATCTGAGGAGAAACAGCATGCGGATCATCGACATCGTCGTGAACCTGTGGACGCCGGAAGTGACCCGTCAATATACCCATAAACTCGATGAATTTTGGCGTCGGGTCAAGATTCTCGATCTCACCAAACAAGGTATCCCGCTGGAGGAGCAGATTCGCCGCATGGATGCCGCGGGCATCGAGAAAGGGTTACTCATTGCCACGACGGGCGGAAAACCGGGTTCTGACGAGTTCTTCGAAAAACCTTACACGGTGATTCAGGATGTCATCGAGCGACATCCGGATCGTTTCAAGGGAATAATCGGCGTGAATGCTCATCGCATCATGCCCTGGTTGGAGAAGGTGGAGCGCGCCGTCCGCGAATTCCATTTCGTCGGCGCTCATCTCTATCCCCATTGGCACGGTGTTCCCCCGGACGATCGTATCTTTTATCCGTTTTATGCCAAATGTGCCGAGTTGAGGATTCCCATCGAGATCCAGGTGGGTCATTCAGCGCAAAGCTTCCTGCCCACAGTAGCGCGGCCGATGACGCTCGATCGTGTGGCCATCGATTTTCCCGAATTGAAGATTATCGGCATTCACATCGGTTATCCCTGGACCGAGGAGATGATTTCGTTAGCCTGGAAACATCCCAATGTGTTCATCGGCACGGACGCCCATGCTCCTCGTTACTGGGATCGTTCGCTCGTTCATTTCATTAATACGCGGGGGCAGGATAAGGTCCTGTTTGGTACGGATTGGCCGGTCGTCGACTTCGAGCGCGCCATCCAGGAAATCGACGCTCTGGAATTGAAAGAATCGGCCAAAAAGAAGTTGCTCTTCGAAAATGCCGTGAGAGTGTTCAATCTCGAGGGGTGGGTATGATGAGATTGACGCACGATCTATTACTCTTGATACACGTTCTCCTGATCGTCGTGTGGCTGGGAGGGGATCTCGTTGTGTTCTGGTTGAGTATGAGTTTGCTCAACCGAGAACGGCCCATCGCCGTACGCCTCGATCGGGCGCACATCGCCGAAGAGATCGACCGATGGGTCGTCATAGCCCTCCTGCTCACCATTCCCATTGGATTTTCGCTCGCTCACATGAGTGGTTACCGGTTGTTCGAAACGCCGTGGTTGAGTTTGAAGTTGGCCTTCTTCGGCATCATTCTCCTGGTCGGCATAGGGATTCTGACCGGCGCGGCGGGGACGACGCAGACGTTGGAGCGTATTGCCGAGCGCCAGGGAGACGTCGAGGCACTGGAGGCGCGACTCCGCCGACGCATCCTCGTGATGGCTCCTCCAGCGGTGACCATTCACGTATGCATCGTCATCATCATCTTCATCGCTTTGACGAAATACCGGTGGTGAAGGGTAGAAGGAGGATACGCGAATGATCCTGGTATGGCTTTTCTGGCTGGAAGTGTTGAGCTTCTCTTTATACGCCCTCTGGCGGCTTTCGGTGAGTGCCAGGGCAGATTCCCTCACCGGATATCAATGGGCTGATATGGTCATCTACGGATTGGTGTTCCTTTACGGCCTCTATGGATTCGCCTCGTTCCTTCGTCGCCGGCTGACCGCTCAACCATCGGAAGCCAAGGCCCGATGAGAGCGATGATCGCCTCTTCGGTGAGGCGGACGGGCGAACCGTGATCTCATCTTAGCTAATGAAGGAGGTGTGTATGGCCAAGGGCAAGAAACGCCGATTGAGCCCGGCCGTGCGGGCGTGGCTCAAAAAGGAGTTGAAGGAGCAACAGGAGCGCTATAGAAAGATCGTAAAAGAGATGGAGGCGCTCGCCCCTCAAAGGGAGAAATGGATCCAAGAATTCTTCCAGCGGATTCAGACGCGAGGATTTTGCGTCCATGCCGACATTCGTCGTCGCATCAAACCCGAAGAGATCCCTCAGCGGCCCAAGCGCAAGCTTCGCGTCATCTATTGACGAGCACGCCCTTTTCACAGACATGGGGCGGTGCTCTTCATTCCATCAGATCACCATGCCAGTCTCAGCATAGAGAGGAGGAAACGATGGCACGACCTCACATTGAACCATTTTGCGACAGAGATGTTCCGTTCAAGAAGATGACGTTGCCCGGATTCCCTTCGGGGATGCACTACAAGATGCTCAGTCTGGATAAAGACACGGGTGCGTGTACGATGACCGTTCAGTTCGATGCCGGATACCGGCAGCCTCCTGGATTCAGCTATTCGGATATCGAGCTGCTCATCATGGAAGGAGGGTTGCGAGTGGGCGATGAGATGTGCGGACCGGGTACGTATTTCTTTATCCCCGCCGGAGTGGCTCTGCCCGCCGTATCCACTAAGACGGGCTGTCTGGCCCTGCTCATGTATAATCAGACGGAGCCCAATTTTGTGGAATCCGACGAGGATGGTGACGGCGCCGATCGTTCCCGGCTCATTCAGGTGAATGCCTACGACGACCTCAGTTGGCAGGTGCCGACATTGATGCCCGCCACGGCACCCGGATGTCTTCTGAAGATTCTTCGTTGGGATGAGGTGACCGGCGCTCTGTCGTTCCTCTACTGCATGGTGCCCGGATTCTGGCAGGATAATATCTCGTTTCACGATTGTGCCGAAGAAGCCTATCATATTTGGGGAACGTCCTGGATCATGCAGTTTGGCGATCTGCCCACGGGCGGATATTTCTGGCGGCCTCCGTATATCAATCATGGGCCGTTCGCCAGCGAACATGGGATTCTCGCCTTTGGTCGAACGGATGGCGAACTTTATAATCACTTCCACTTCAATCCCTACACGACGCTCAAGGAGAATCGTGAATGGGCGGCCGAGAAGTTGAAGCATCGAAAGCCGGCCCTCTTCAAATGGATCGTCGCTCACGAGCACAATCATCTGACGGGCAGCGAACTCAAGAAATAGGCCGCCACGCTGACTAACGATCAGTGCTGTGGGACGAACAATGAAGTGACGCCCGCGGACGGGTGTCCGGGCGGGGAACGATGGCTTCCCGATCACTGCCCGGTTGGATCTGAAAGAACGGGATCGACTGGCCATCATTCCCGTTCGGAGAAGGATAGAATCCAGGAGGATCTGATATGAGCAAATCTCCACCAGACGCTCTCATACCCGAGGACGCCATGTCGCCAGAATCGACGAGAGGGGGTGAATCCTCGCGACATCACTTCGTCAACCTGGTGACGCGATATTTCGAAGCTGTCGATG
Source organism: Acidobacteriota bacterium (assembly GCA_003696865.1). GTDB lineage: Bacteria > Acidobacteriota > Blastocatellia > HR10 > J050 > J050. Next base: position 4,795 of record RFHM01000249.1, read on the forward strand.
CCAAGGATGTCGACGGGACGTTGGCCTGTTTTAACGATGACGCCATTCTCATCGTCCAGACGGATCATCGCCGGTATGAGGGAAAGTCGGCCATCCGGGAGATGTTCGTTGGACTCTATGAGGATACCGATGAGATGACCCATCGCGTCGTGAATTGGGTCGTCGATCCGGCGGCCAACGCCTGCGCCACGGAGCAGATCTATAGAGGGAAGTTGAAGGATGGATCCCTCTACGATATGCACAATTGTAATTTCTTCGAGTTCAGGGGCGGAAAGTTTCAGCGCGTGACCATTTTCTTGAGCGGGGCGAGCCCGCTGCGGTCGTGAGCGCGTGCAGCCATCCTGAGAGCGCGTTTCTCTCCTCGAGAAGGGGTGGGAACCACGTGAGGAGCGATCGCGCCTCTCATGCCCCCTTTGGGAACTCTTGTCTGATTCGGAGAGGAGAGCGGCAATGAGAGCAAAAAAAAGTACGTCATGGATGACCGGTATCGTCATCGTCATCGGGCTCGTGATGTGGGCCTGGGGAAAGCCGGGCCATCGACCTGATGGAACGCCGATGGGATCGGGACAAAAGAGCCTGGGCCAGCTTTGGCTGGAGATGCAGGCGACGACCCAGGAGACGTTGTACTACATGAAAGGATATGCCTATGCGTTCATTCCCGGGCAGCGGCCACGGCGGTTGTTCGGCCTGGAGGGATATAACATTCGTCGATTGATCGAGACGCCCGAGAAGGATGGTTATTTCGTCGCCACCCGGGAGATCGTCTTCTACACTGATCCTCGAACGGGCGAAGTCCTCTGGGAGTGGGAGAATCCGTTCACCGGAGAAAAAGTCGAGGTTTTTCACATCACTAACGACCCGGTCAACTTTCGCGTTCGCATTCGCGATGGCCGGTATTATAGCGTCTCTCTGGACGGCCGGCGCGAGTTCGGTGAGATGAGACCGCCTCAGGAGTGGGAAGACTTCTATGTGTGGTACGCGGATGTTTTCCCGTTCTACCCGCTCCCCGGCTGGAAGAAGAATTATACGGCCGCCGAACTCTTTGACTTCTACGTTCCCAAGCGAGCCCAGTACACCCAGGGACCGCCTGAGGTCATGGTCAGTTGGACGCGAGTCGGCCCCTGGCTCCCCTGGATGCACATGGATGACCATGACGGCGTGATGATCTATCACGCCCGAAGTCGAAGATTCACCTCCTGGAATGAGCTCCCCGATCACATCAAGCGATTGGTCAAAGAGAAGTATCCGCTGTATATGAGGGCTCCGGATAAGGTCGATCCACATCGACCGAATGCGACCTCCTGGACGGTATACATGGAGAAGATGAAGAAGCGAAAGGCTCGCCAAAAGGGACAGTGAGGAGTCGGTCATCGCGGATAAGATATGGTGAGAGTCCAGGACGCAACCGATGGGCCATGCACTCTGACGTTCGAACCTCATGCTATTGCTCGTTAACGCCGGTCGAGGAAACCCGATTCATGGCGCGATGAGAGAGATGGGGAAGGAGAGTGAGCGATGGTGGAACGGCAACTCTGGGTGAGTCCGGTGAGAAGCGTGATGAGGCTCGTCTCTCGTCTGGATGAGGCTCGGCGTCTCTATGAAGAGGCGTTAGGGCTGACGTGCCTCGCCGAGACGGAGAACATCCCTCCGACCATGCGAGAATTATGGGGGATCGATGGTCATTCGCTTCGCATGGCGCAGTTGGGCCAACCCGGTGAGCCGTGGGGGACGATCGAACTCATCCAGTGGCCGGGCGCCGATCATCGGCCATCTCCCGATTCTCCTCACCCAGAGGGACTTGGATTGTTCACTCTGAATTTCCTCACCAAAGACTTGGATCGAGCCATGCAACGACTCGCGTCGCGGGGGGCGTCGTTCGTCTCCTCTCCTCAAGTTTATGAGACGATGCCGGGCCGGATCATCCACGAAGTCGTCGCCCGGGCGCCGACTGGCGAACGATGGACGCTCCTCCAGATTGGCGAGAAGATTGACGATGGTCAACATCCCCTCGGCCGAGCCATCGCGACGGTGGGGACGATGGTCGCTTCGTTGGAAGAAGCGCGGGCCTTCTATGCCGGTATTCTTGGGCTGACCGTCGCACTGGAGCTGGAAGGGAAGGGAGAGCCGTTCTCCACGCTCCTGGGAGCGCCTCCGGAGACGGAGATGAAGTTGATGTTGTTCACCAGTGGCGAGACCTGGGTGGGGAAGATCGAGACCCTCCAGCTCAAACTTCCCGGGGGAGATCATCGGTCGACCGGCGATTTCGCGCTCGCCCGGGCCGGGGGCTATTGGATGATGAGCGTCCTCGTTTCGGGTTTGGATGAACTGATCATTCGTTGTCGCCAACGGGGAGTTCGCTTGCTCCAGGGTCCCCTTGCCGTGGAGCGACCGTTTCTCGGTTCAGCGCGGGCGATGATCATCGATGGGCCGGGGAACATACGATTGGAGCTCGTCGAGCGCACTGCAGATGCGTAGATCGACCGGTGGCCTCACGATACATGCCGGACAGGACTCGTGACTCGTGGGTTACACCACGATTCCGGCGCGCAGGCGGGCCTGTTCGGAAGACCGCCCATCGAAGGCCATCTTGGGATGTGTGACCATTTTCATGCGCCTCAGGCTGGCGGGCATATCCGGCCAGAGCTTATTGCTGATGAGAATCATCTGACACTGGCCCGACTTGAGGCGGCGCTTCACATCCTCGACGGTAGTGAATGGCCTGACCCGGAAGTTCACCTTCTTGCTGGCAAAGCCCCGCTGATAGTTGGCCAGGATGAGCCCTCCATAGCTGGCGAAATCGTGCTCATCGAGGATGATCTCCACCGTGGCCCCATCCCGAAGCGCGTTGATCTCGTCGATCATCGTTTGGGTGAACTTGAGGCCGATGGGAATGATATCGGCATTGGGATGGGTGACGAGGCGGGTCACTTCACCATATCGCCAATGATTGGTGAATACTTTCAAAGGAATATCTGATGGGATCTCATCGAGCACCTGGATCCGACTCATGGCCAGACCGGCAACAGTCATCTGCCAGGCGCGACTGATTTGATCGGCCCGTTCGCGAGCTAATGACTCCGTGATATCCACGTAGAAGAAGCGCTGTTGAGCCCGCTCCCGCTCGAGCGCCAATTGATAGAGCATGCGGGCAAAAGATGTTCCAGCCAACCCGGCGGCGAGAGCTCTGGTCAGCGTCTCCTCGGCGAGTTTCTGACTCCGGCCGGCGAGGGCCAGATCGTTGGGATAAGAGAGTTCCGTATGGACGATCACTCCTTTGCCATGTTTGAGTTTCAAGATGCCGAACGACTCCAGTTCCAGGTAAGCGCGACGCACGATGTTTCGACTCACACCCAACTCCTTCTCCACGTCGCGAATGGAGGGGAGCGTATCCCCAGGGCGGAGTTCGCCGAGGAGGAGTCCGAGCTTGATGCGATCGATGATCTGGGCGTGCGGGGGAATTTGACTATACGGTTCGAGGTAAAATTTGATTCCCATAGGTTCTCCCCAATCTAGATCGTGGATGCGTCACATCGGGACCATCTTCTCAGATGGCCTCCGGTTGGCGTCTTCCAGCCCCTCCCTCCAATCTCCTCGGAGGGGGCCCAAAAAGTCGTTGACATTGACGACGAATTGGGAAACAATACTGTTTGGATTTTAAAACAATTGTGTTGATTATGCGAGGTCAGTGGAGGCGAAACGACGGTCGACGTGAAGTGCTGCATAGACAACATTTTGCAAGAGCGGAGGCCGTTTGTCTAGAGAGACGAAGCTGGTCCGAGGGAGCTGTTGAACCGGGCCGGCTCGCGCATCGGTGGATTCGCCTCGTTCCCCGGAGATGGAATTGACCTCGCTCGGTCAGCGCGAATCACTTGGAGGGAGGTGGTGATATGTACGCGAAGTCGGTTGAGAACCATGGGATCTCAGTGCCTTGGCTCATTGGTTTAGGGGTGATTGTGATCAATCTCTTCAATCTCATCCACGCCGTTGCCCAGAGCACGACGGCCAATATTGAGGGGTATGTGACGGACCCTCAAGGTGCCGTCATTGTCGGCGCGCGCGTGACGGCGAGAAATGTGGCGACCAATCTGGAGCGGTCCACGGTGACCAATGCCAACGGGTTGTATTCGCTGCGATTACTTCCTATCGGGACCTACGAACTCACGGTGGAGGCCGAGGGATTCCAGACGGAGGTCTTGAAGGGCATCACATTGGAAATCGACCAGACGGCGCGCATCGACATCGAGCTACCGGTGGGGACGACGACCGAGACGATCACGGTGACGGCAGCTCCGCCCATCACGGAAACGGCTAATGCGACGATTGGAGAAGTGATCGAGAACCGGCGGATCACAGAACTCCCCTTGAACGGGCGGAATTTCCAACAATTAGCGTTGTTGACGGCGGGGACGACGGCGGCCCAGGAAGGAGGGACGCAAGGATTCTTTGGCACGGCTGGTGGGGGTATTGGGTTCGTCATTCACGGAGGACGCGATGATCAGAATAATTTTCTCGTCGATGGGATCAACGTGATGGATCATTATTTCAACTCCATCACGCTCACCCCCTCCATCGACGCCATTCAGGAATTCAAGGTATTGCAGAATTCCTATTCAGCGGAAGCGGGCATGTTCGGTTCGGGTCAGATCAATATTTCCACCAAGTCGGGAACCAATGAGTTCCACGGCACGGTCTTCGAATTCTTGCGGAACGATAAGCTGGACGCCAAGAACTTCTTCGATCTTCCCGATCGGCCGATTCCTCCATTTCGCCAGAATCAGTTCGGTTTCAGTTTAGGCGGACCGGTGGTGAAGGATCGAACGTTTTTCTTCACCGCCTACGAAGGGCTTCGCATTCGACAGGATCAGACGCGCCTCTCGGCGCTCCCCACGATATATCAGCGTCAGGGGCTCTTCTTGGAACCGATCATCGATCCGGAGACGGGAGAACTCTTCCCGACGGTCGAGGTTGATGGGCAGACTTTCTATCGCATTCCGCCCGAACGGTTCGGCGTGGTGGCTCGGACGATCATCGAGCGATTCTTCCCCGTGCCCAACCTCCGGCCGACGGAGCCGGGCCTCAATCATGTCAGCGTAGATACGCGCAAGGAGGATCGCGATCAGATCGTCGTCCGGATCGATCACCGATTCAGCGAAGCTCATCAGTTTTTCGGCCGCTACATCTGGGCGCGGAGCGATCAACTCTTCCCCTTCGGGGACAATATTCTCACCTTCGATCCGCCGCCACCGCCGGGGTTTGGGACGCCGGTGGAAGATGACAGTCAGAACCTGGCCCTGGGCTGGACCTGGGTGGTCAGTTCCACGAAGGTGAACGAGTTGCGCCTCGGCTGGAATTTTTATGATGGGAAGCGGACGGCCGAAAATAAGGATGTGAATTTCGCCCGGCTGGTTGGGGTGGATATGGACATCGCCGAGCGAGATCGGGGATTCCCCGCTTTCACGTTGGCGGGAATTTCTCAATTTGGCGATTCCGACGTGTTTAATCCGTTATTCCGGAAGAACAACATCTATCAGATCAGCGACAATTTCTCCTGGACGGTCGGTCGCCATAGTTTGAAATTCGGGGGCGATTTCCGCCACGTCCGGTTCGATACGTTGAGCAACTTTTTCACCCGAGGATTCGCCCAGTTCCAGGGCGGCGTGTGGGCGACGGGAAACATCTTGACCGGAGGAAACGTGGTCGGGAGCCCGATTGCCGATTTCTTATTGGATCGACCGTTTGCCAACATTCGCTTGCGAGGCGATACGACGGGGAACTTCCGGACGAATCTCTACGGCATCTACTTCAACGATGAATTTCGCGTTTCGCCTCGCTTCACTATCACCTATGGCGTTCGATACGAGGTGTTTCCACCGATTCACGAGATCAACAATCGATTGGCCGTGTTCGATGATCGTACGGGGAACATCAGCATCGCGGGAGATCGCCTCCCGCCGGAGGTGAATGGCGAACTGGCCGCGCAGTATGATGCGCTCTTAGCGGCGCTCGGGCTTCCGCCGGTGAACTATGTGACGGCCGATTCTGTGGGGCTCAACGATGCCATCGTCAAGACGGACTTTGGCAATATTGCCCCCCGGATAGGCATCGCCTATGATCTGACGGGAAGTGGGCGGACGGTCCTTCGTGCGGCCTATGGCATCTTCAACGCTCTGAGGGACTGGTCGGCGCCGAGCGATAGCCGGAACATCCTCCCGTTCACGGCGCAGACCGTCTTTGTCGACTTCGCGCGGTTTGGCGTCCCCATTCCTCCCATCACTTATGCCGATGCGTACACGCAGATCGGGAATCAACTCATCGGGGGGATTGGGCCACAAGTCGAGATGCCCATTGGGTACACGCAGCAGTATACAGTGAATCTGCAGCACGCTATCACCGCCAATCTGGGCATCGAGATCGCCTATGTCGGAGTGACGGGGGTGAATCTGAATCGGCTGACCACCAGTAATCAAGAGTTCATCGAAACGGGCATTCGTCCCTTCCCCAACTTCAGCTTCTTCATCCAAGAGGACAGTGGCGTGAATAGCTCATACCACAGCGCCTTCGTGCGCGTCGAGAAGCGAATGAGTCAGGGGCTCGCCTTCACGGCGTCGTACACCTTTTCCAAGTCCATCGACACGGCGTCCTCGGCCAGAGAGAATGGAGGAGCGCCCACGCGCGAGCAAGACGCCTACAATCGAGCGGCGGAAAAGGCACTCTCCAATTTCGATGTGCGCCATCGGTTCGTGGCCAGCTTCGTCTACGATCTCCCCTGGGGGCCGGGGCGTCGCTATGGAGGGAATCTCTCCGGGGTGATCGGCAAGCTCCTGGAAGGATGGCAGCTTGGTGGGATCGTCACGTTGCGTTCGGGGCAGCCATTCACGCCTCAGTTCCCCGGAGGGACGGTGGCCGGTTTCCGATTTCCGCGGCCGGACGTGATTCGGAATCCCAATCTACCGTCAGATCAGCGCGATCCCGCTCGATGGTTCGATGCCGGGGCATTCAGGGAACCCCCACTGGCGGTTGAAGCACAGGCGCTCATTCCGGGTTCCCATCTGCCGGGAAACGCCGGTCGAAATATCCTGGAGGGACCTGGGTTCAAGAACGTCGATTTCACGCTGCAGAAGGTGACCAGCCTCGGCGAATCGGTCGATTTGCAGTTCCGTGCTGAGTTCTTTAACATCTTCAATCACCCGAATTTCGATTTGCCGGATAGAAACTTCGTGCCCGGTCCGGGCGGCATCAATGCCAATCCCAATTTCGGCGTAGTGACATCGGCGAAAAACTCGCGGCAGATCCAGTTCGGGTTGAAGCTGATTTTTTAATATTCAGGGGGAAGCCGGTCTCCGTGCAGTACGACTTGGCTTCCCTTCGATAGAGACATTCAGATGTTGTGGTGGAGGGAGGTATGGCCTATCGTTTAGGTGTCGATGTGGGTGGAACATTCACCGACGTTCTCTTGTTCAACGAAGAAACGGGCGAACTGTTGCTGGCCAAGACTCCATCCACGCCCCAGGATCAATCCATCGGTGTGATCGATGGCATTCGGAAGGCGGCGGAATTGGCCGGCATCGATCCCGCCGAGATCCAGCTGATCTTGCACGGGACGACAGTGGCCACCAATGCCGTCCTGGAGGGGAAGGGGGCGCTGGTGGGGTTGATCACGACCAAGGGGTTCGAGCAGATTCTTCACGTGGCTCGGGGACAGACGCCGGGCCCGCTGGCCGGTTGGATCATCATGATCAAACCGGAGCCGTTGGCTCCCCTGGAGTTGACGCGAGGCATTTCGGCTCGCATGAGCGCCAGAGGCGAAGAGATGGTGCCTCTGGATGAGGAGGAGGTTCGGGAAGCGGTCACGGAACTCCATGATGCGGGTATTGAGGCGTTGACCGTCTCTCTCATCAACTCTTTCGCCAATCCGGCTCACGAACGGCGCGTCAAGGAGATCGTGCAGGAGATGTTCCCCGACCTCCCGGTGACCATTTCCACGGATATTCTGCCGGAATTCCGCGAATACGAACGAACATTGACCACGGTGATGAACTCCTACGTGCGGCCGAAGATGAGCCTCTATCTGGCGGGCATCAAGGAGAAGCTGGAGGCGGCGCGATTGCATCCGACGGTGAATATCGTGCGATCCGACGGCGGGGTGATGAGTCTCGAACACGCCGCGGAAAAACCGGTGGCCACGCTGATGTCCGGACCCTCGGGAGGCGTCGTCGCCGCCAGCTATATCGGCGAGCTGACCGGCTATCGAAATGTCCTCTCATTCGACATGGGCGGCACGTCCACGGATGTGGCCATCAGTTTCGGGGGATCGCCCAATATCGTCCGCGAGACGCGCATCGGGTACTATCCGGTCAAGGCCTCGACCGTCGACGTTCAGAGCGTGGGGGCGGGTGGTGGATCGATCGCTCACGTGCCCATCACCGGCGCCCTTCGCGTGGGTCCGCAGAGCGCAGGAGCCGAGCCGGGACCGGCCTGCTATGGCAAAGGAGGAGAAGAACCCACCGTCACCGATGCCAATCTCGTGCTCGGTCACTTGCCGCCGAGATTGCTCGGCGGTGAGATGACGCTCGATGTGGAGGCGGCCAAAGCCGCCGTCGAGAAGATCGCCCGGGCACTCGACCTGGATCTTTACCAGGCGGCACAGGGCATCATCGATATCGTGAATGAGAATATGTTCGGGGCCATACGTCTCGTCTCCATTCAACGAGGGTATGACCCGCGCGACTTCGCTCTGGTGGCTTTTGGGGGTGCGGGGCCGCTCCATGTGAATGCCCTCTCCCAATTAACTGGTTCCTGGCCGGCCATCGTGCCCCCAACACCAGGCGTCCTTTCAGCTCTTGGATTCCTCCACTCTGATATCCGCAATGAATTCGCTCAAACCTATATTCGCACCATGGACAAGGTCGAGCTCCATGAGGTCAAACAGGGGCTCGCCAAACTCGCCGAACAGGCCATCGCCTGGCTCGATGGCGAGGGTATCCCGTCGCCGCGACGGCGCGTTCGCTACGAAATCGATGTGCGCTATTACCGACAGGGCTACGAGTTCCCCGTGGAAGTGACTCCCGAGCAGTTCGATTCGCCGGCCGGATTCGACAAACTGGTTGCCGATTTCAAGGAGATTCACGAGCGGAACTATGGCTTCAATCTCGACTCGCTGATCGAAATGGTCAATCTCCGCGCCATTGGAATCGGTGAAGTTCGCAAGGTCGAGCTGCAGAAGTACGATCTCGATTCGGAGGATGCCTCGCCGGCGGTCATCGAAGAACATCACATCCACTTCAAAGGAGGATTCCTTCCCACGCTCATTTATCAGAGAGAAAAACTGCGGCCGGGAAACGTGATCAAAGGGCCGGCGGTCATCACCCAGACGGATTCCACCACCGTCATCTTGCCCGGACATTATGGGAAGGTGGATCCTTACCTCAACATCCTGATATGGCCTGATGGTCAGGGCCAATGACCGTGAGATTCCAGGGAATGAAGGAGGCGATGATGAGCACCCAACGAACGAAATTAGATAAGATCACGCTGGACATCATCGAGAATGCCTTACGCAACGCCCGTCACGAGATGGACGCCGTCGTGTTTCGCTCGGCGATGTCACCGGTGATTCGGGAACAGCACGACGCCTTCCCGATGATTTGTACGCCGGATGGACGGATGGTCGTCGGGCAGTTCGGGTCCTACATCAGCGGATTCATCAAAGAGTGGAAACGGGGCATTCATCCGGGGGATATTTTCCTCACCAGCGATCCCTACAAGTGCCAGGCAGCCATCTCCCACATCAACGATTGGTTGGTGCTCATGCCCATCTTCCGCGATGGCGAGTTGATTGGATGGGCTTCGCAGTTCGGCCACACGCTGGATATTGGCGGACCGGTTCCCGGATCATTGCCCACCGATGCCACGACGATTTATGGCGAGGGCGTTCGCATTCCACCGGTGAAGCTGTTCGACCAGGGGAGGCTCAATGAGGACGTCCTCGATCTCATTCTCAACAACTCGCGAACTCCGGAGATGAATTACTTCGATCTCATGGCCATTGTCGCCGGGTGCCGAACGGCGGCCCGGCGCGTATTGGAACTCTGCGATCGGTTCGGCAAAGAGACGGTCATGGAGGCTTTCGAAGCTCTCCTGGATCGAACCTATCGGGCGATGAGTCAGCTCATCGTGAAGAATCTACCCGAAGAGCCCGTCTCGTTCGAGGATTACGTCGACGATGATGGACGGGGTAACGGTCCGTATAAAATGAAGCTCACCATCTGGCGGGAAGGAGATCACGGGTATTTCGACTGGACGGGAACCGATCCGCAAGCGCCGGGGCCGATCAATTTCTATCTCAGCGAAGAGATGTTCAAGATGTTCATCGGCGTGTACTTGATCATGGTCTTCGATCCACAGATCCTGTTCAACGACGGATTCTATCCCCTCCTGCACATCATCATCCCCGAAGGCTCGCTCCTCAGACCGAAATTCCCCGCCGCGCTGGGATGCCGGACGCACGCTCTGGCGCGATTGTTCGATGTCCTGGGTGGCGCGTTGGGGCGGCAGGCACCAGAGCTGACCACGGCGGCCGGTTATGGGACCAGTCCCTATCTGCTCTATAATGGCTACGATGAGAATGGCGAGTTCTTCCATTTGATGGAGATCAGTTTCGGCGGCATTCCCGGTCGACCGGTGGATGATGGGCTGGATGCCCATTCCTGGTGGCCGCTGTTTGAGAATATTCCCACCGAGTATCTGGAGAGTTATTATCCATTGACCATCGAGCAGTATGGATCGATGATCGATTCCGGAGGCGCTGGCTTCCACCGCGGAGGGAATGGTGTCATTAAGGTTTATCGATTCGAAGCCGATGGCGAGATTGCCATCCACGACGATCGGGAACGCTCTCATCCCTGGGGCGTGCTGGGAGGACTGCCCGGTGCTCCCTCATCCAAACTCCTCATTCGAAAGAATGGGGAACGCGTCCCGCTTCCGTCGAAAGTCAGTTGCGTCAAGGTCGAGAAGGGCGATCGCCTCATTTACGTTACCGCCGGCGCTGGCGGTTGGAAAGATCCCCTGGATCGACCGCCGGAGAAGGTCCAAAAGGATGTCATTCGCAAACTCGTGTCGCTGGAGAAGGCGCGCCGAGACTATGGCGTCGTGCTCGATCCCAAGACGTTGGAGATCGATCATCGAGCCACAGAGTCCTTGCGCGCCAAGATGCGGCGGGAACGTGGTCCTGTGCCCACGTTCACCTTCGGTCCAACGCCTGAGCCCATCGGCGTCATGGCCGAGTATTATAGTCGAAAGGCGCGAGAGGAGACGGCGGGCGCGGGCGTGGGAGATCGGCGAGCGTAGTCTGAAGGTGGCCCGTGATGTTCGGGTACGCTCGACCGAGATGAAAGCCGCCAGACGGCCCTTTCGACAACACATGATCGTCACAGAGACAGAGCTATGACGGACGAACATACGCGCGAACTCTACAAACAACGGGGATTCTCAGCGCGGGTCGGATTCGGCGAGCGCCCGGCGCTGCTCATCATCGATTTCATCAATGCCTTCACGGATCTCTCATCGCCGCTGGCCTCCAATCTGGACAAGGAGGTGGAGGCGACGCGTCAGTTGCTGGTGGTCGCGCGCCGAAAGCGCATTCCCATCTTCTTCACCACGGTGGAATATGATGAGCGATTTCGCGAGGCGGGCGTGTTCATCAAGAAAGTCCCGTCGCTGGCCGTGCTCAAAGCGGGCTCCCGATTGGTGGAGATCGACGAGCGATTGAAGCCAGAACCGGGAGAGCATATCATCTCCAAGCGCTACGCCAGCGCCTTTTTTGGTACACCGTTGGCATCCACGCTGACCGCTCTTCGGGTGGACACGTTGTTGATCGCCGGTTGTACGACCAGCGGTTGCGTTCGGGCCTCCGCCGTGGATTCCTGTCAGTCCGGCTTTCGCACCATCGTGGTGGAAGAAGCCGTCGGTGATCGGGCCCGCGGCCCGCATGAAGCCAATTTATTCGATATCGATGCCAAGTACGGAGACGTCGTCTCCCTGGCGGAAGCGCTGGAGTATCTCAACGGCCTGGAGACCTGGCCGGACTGAGGAAGGAACGAGAAGGATATATCTGTCATCTCCCGTTTCCATCGCGGACGGGAGAACACGAATCATGAAAGGGAGAGGGAATTCTATTATGGCCAATGGAGCAAAAGGAAATGCAGAGATGCCCTTACGAGGCCTGCGCGTCCTCGAGATGGGACAACTTCTCGCCGGTCCGTTCGCGGGCGTCATCCTGGCGGCATTTGGTGCCGAGGTCATCAAAATCGAACCACCAAAGATCGGCGACCCGTTGCGCCGCTGGCGAGAGGTCTATAAGGGAACGGCACTATGGTGGTACATCCTGGGTCGAAATAAGAAATGCATCACCTTGAATCTCCGTCATCCTCGTGGCCAGGAATTGGCTCGCCAACTGGCCAAGGATGTGGATATCGTCCTGGAGAACTTCAAGCCGGGAACGTTGGAGAAGTGGGGACTCGGCTATGAGGATTTGAGAAAGCTCAATCCTCGAGTGATCATGGTTCGCGTCTCGGGATGGGGACAGACCGGCCCCTACTCATCACGACCGGGCTATGCCAGCGTGGCCGAAGCCATGGGCGGATTTCGATATGTGACGGGATATCCCGATCGCCCGCCGGTCCGCCCCAATCTCAGCTTGGGGGACACGTTGGCCGGACTTCATGCTGCCTTGGGAGCCCTCATGGCCGTTTATCATCGGGACGTGAAGGGAACAGGACGGGGTCAAATGGTCGACGTGGCCATTTACGAAGCCGTGTTCAACATGATGGAGAGTCTCGTTCCGGCCTATGATAAGCTGGGATACGTCCGCGAGCGATTGGGATCCAAGCTCTCGGGGATTGTGCCATCCAATACGTACATCTGTAAGGATGGCAAGTACATCGTCATTGGCGGGAACGGCGATACCATCTTCAAGCGACTCATGACGGCTATAGGTCGAGAGGATCTGGCACAGGATCCTCGGCTGGAACACAACGACGGTCGCGTAGAACATGAAGAGATGATCGATCAGGCCATCGAGGCGTGGACCAAAGCCCACACTTACGATGAAGTTTTCCGTACCCTGGAGAGCGCCGGCGTCCCTTGCGGGCCCATTTATAGTGCCGCCGAGATTCTCAAGGATCCCCATTTCAACGCTCGCGGTTTGTTCGAGACGGTGGAGATTCTGGATGGGGAGAAGGTGAAAATTCCTGCCATCCTCCCCTTCTTGAGCGAAACGCCAGGTCGCACCGAGTGGGTTGGACCGCCACTGGGTGCGCACAATGAGGAGATCTATTGTCGCCGTCTCGGACTCTCTCAACAGGAACTGGCTGCCCTCCAGGAAGAGGGGATCATCTGAGGAGTCCCATTGAGGGTGATCGACCGATGGTCTCAACGATGCGGGACGAACGCTCCTGGAGGGAGAAAGATTGAGGAGGAAAACCGATGCATTTACCAAAGGAGGTCCAGATCGTTGATGTGGCACCGCGCGATGGACTGCAGAACATCGCCGGCGAGATCCCTACCGATCAGAAAATCGAACTGGTGAACGCCTTGGTCGCTGCCGGATTATCGCGGATCGAGGTCACCTCATTCTCCCATCCCCGATGGGTTCCCCAGCTTCGAGATGCCGAACAGGTGTTGGCAGGGATCAACCGCTCGCCGGGAACGCGCGTCATGGTACTGATCCCCAATCGGCGAGGGTATGATCGCGTTGGCCCCTGCCGGGATCTGATAGATGAGGTGGCCGTGGTCATCTCGGCGACGGAATCGATGAATCAGAAAAACGTCAATCGACCCATCGCCGACTCCATGCGGCAATTCGCCGAGATCACCGAGGCGGCCAAAAGAGATGGTTTGTGGGTGCGAGGCTCTATCGGTGTGGCTTTCGTGTGTCCCTACGAAGGGAAGACGCCGGAAGATCAGACGCTTCGTCTGGCCGAGGAATTCTTCCAGATGGGCGTCGATGAAGTCATGTTCGCCGATACCATCGGGCGGGCCAATCCTCGACAGGTGTATGAACTGCTCGCGCGGGCGCGCGATCGATGGCCCGATCGCCCCCTGGCCGTTCATTTCCATGATACCACTCACTTGGCCCTGGCCAACGCCGTCGCCGCCCTGGAAGCGGGGGTCACCATCTTTGACGCCTCGGTCGGTGGACTGGGCGGCTGCCCCTTCACTCCCAAGGGCGCGGGGAATGTGGCCACCGAGAAGCTCGTCTATATGCTCCACGAGATGGGGATCGAGACGGGGATCGACGATCGCGTACTGGCGCAGACGGCCGCCTTGGCCCAACAATTGAAGCGCGCCGCGTCGGTTGAGGTGGTCGGTTAAAGTAAAGTTGGAACGCATCGTCCATGGGATCCGCTCCTGGCGATGATCCTGTGGTCCTGAACGGTCATCAGGGAGGAGCGAACAGCGATGGCATATCGGCTCGGTATCGATGTTGGAGGAACGTTCACCGATCTTCTCTTGCTCGATGTGCAGTCGGGGAAGACGTTCCTGGTGAAGACACCGTCCACGCCACAAGACCCCTCTGTGGGGATCATGGAGGGCATCGAACGGATATGTCAGGTGGCTGGGCTGTCGCCCGGTGAGATCGCGCAAGTCCTGCACGGAACCACGGTGGCCACCAACGCCGTTCTGGAAGGGAAGGGCGCGCGCGTGGGATTATTGACCACGGAAGGGTATCGTTACATTTTGCATCTGGCGAGATCGTGGACGCCGGGGCCCTTGTTCGGGTGGATCATCATGAAGAAGCCCGAGCCATTGGCGGCCATCGAAGACACCCGGGAAGTGGAAGAGCGGCTCTCGCCCACGGGAGAGGTCGTTCGTCCATTGAATGAAGAGAAGGTTCGGCGGGACATCATCGATCTGCGAGATCGGGGCATCGAGTCGTTGACCGTCTCCTTGCTCCATTCTTATGCCAATCCCGTTCACGAGCGGCGCATCAAGGAACTGGCTGCCGAACTCTGTCCCGATATTCCCATCTCGATTTCCTCTGAGATCCTGCCCGAGTTTCGAGAGTATGAGCGGACGTTGACCACGGTGATGAATGCTTACGTCAAACCCAAAGTTCGTTCCTACTTTCTCAATTTCGAGCGGAAACTCAGAGAGGCGGGTATCAATTCGGTGGTCAATGTAGTGCGGTCCGACGGAGGGCTGATGACCTTGCGGGCGGCACAAGATCGACCGGTGTATGGATTGCTGTCAGGGCCTGCTGGTGGGGTTGTGGCTGCTGCCTATGTGGGCAGGTTGGCTGGCCATCCATCGGTTCTTTCGCTGGATATGGGGGGGACCTCGACCGATGTCGCTCTCACGCGCAATGGTCAATTGACCATCGCCCGAGAGACGAAGGTCGGATACTATCCGGTGAAGTCTCCATCGGTCGACGTTCAAACCATTGGTGCCGGCGGTGGGAGCATAGCTCACGTCCCCGAGGTCACCGGAGCCTTACGCGTTGGACCGCAGAGTGCCGGAGCCGATCCTGGGCCCGCTTGCTACGGTCGAGGCGGACAAGAAGCGACGGTGACCGATGCCAATCTGGTGTTGGGACATTTGCCCCCTCAACTGGTCGGAGGCGAGATGAGCTTGGATGTCGATGCGGCTCATCGCGCCGTCGAGCGCATTGGGCGCCGCCTGGGACTCGATGTCCATCAAGCCGCTCAAGGTATTCTCGACATCGTTAACGAGAATATGTTTGGTGCTCTTCGATTGGTCTCGGTCGAGCGGGGCATCGATCCCAGGGAATTCGCGCTGGTCGCTTTTGGAGGGGCTGGCCCCATGCATGCCAATGCTCTCGGCAGGCTGATCGGTTCTTGGCCGGTGATCATTCCTCCCGACCCTGGCGTGCTCTCGGCGTTGGGATTTCTCATCTCCGAGTTCAAGAACGAGTTTGCGCAAACGTTCATTCGCGTCATGGATGATCGGCTGACTCTGGACGAGGTGCTCTCCACCATGGATCGCCTGGGCGAGGAAGCCCGGCAGTGGTTGATCGAGGAGGGGATTCCCCCTCAGGACCAGGACATCCGATTCAATATCGATGTGCGCTATTACCGTCAGGGGTATGAGATCCCGTTGGATGTGACTCACGACCAGCTTCGGCGGGAAGGGCTCGCCTCGCTCAAACGGCGTTTCGATGAGATTCACCATCAGTTGTATGGCTTCATTCCGGCAACGCCCATGGAACTGGTCAATATTCGCGCTATCGGCGTCGGTCGCATCAAACACTTCGAGCTCCACAAACACGAACCAGCCCCCGGTGAGGCCGCTGAGGCGATCATCGATCAGCATCGGATCTACTTCGATGGGGAGTTCATTCCCACGCCGATTTACGACCGATCGCGCTTGGGCGTGGGGCACCAACTCACCGGTCCGGCCATCATTACTCAGTACGATACCACGACGGTGGTGCTCCCCGGATATCAGTGTACGGTGGACGAATACTTGAACTTGCTCATTCGACCGCAGACTTGAGAGAGTGCGCCTGGTTCGAGATCGTGGGGTTGATTGCGGAGAATGAACGAGGCGCCATGGACGTCGACGACGAGCCGACGGTCGGTCAGAAGGCGAGGGCGTCCGGAACGCCATGCCATTCATTGACCACTTCTCAGGGAGGATATAGGGATGACTCAACGGACAGCGGTGAGCATTGATCCCATCACCTTGGATATCATCGAGAGTGCGCTCAAGAACGCGCGCTTCGAAATGGATGCCGTCCTCTATCGAACGGCGATGTCGCCGAGCGTTCGTGAGCAGCACGATGAATTTCCCATGATCACCGATCCTGATGGCCGGATGGTCGTCGGTCAGTTCGGATCATACATTCCCGAACTGTTGAAAGACTTCGGTCCCATCGAAGAGGGGGACGTCATTCTGATGAGTGATCCCTATGAATGTGCGGGCTCCATCTCTCATTTGAACGACTGGATGGTCATTTATCCGATCTTTTATGATGGCCAGCGGGTCGGTTTCTCATCACTGTTCGGGCACATGATGGATGTCGGTGGGCCGGTGCCGGGCAGTCAGCCTCAGCATGCGACGACCATTTTTGGTGAAGGGTTGCGCATTCCGCCGGTGAAGTTGTTCGAACGGGGGAAGCTGAACGAATCGCTGCTCAAGCTCATTCTCCACAATGTGCGCACGCCGGAGATGAATCGGAGCGACCTCATGGGCATCATTGCCGGTTGTCGCGTGGCCGCCCGGCGGGTGCAAGAGCTTTGTGATCGATTCGGAAAAGAGACGTATCTGGCCGCCTGCCAGGAGCTGTTGGATCGTACCCGTCGGGCCATGGCCAAGCTCATCCGACGCTATATCAAGGAAAAGAAGAAGACGTTCATCGATTGGGTGGATGAGGATGGGTTGGGGAATGGACCGTTCAAGATGCAGCTCACCGTCTGGCGGGAAGGAGAGAAGGCCTATTTCGATTTCACCGGCACGTCGCGACAGGCTCCGGGCCCGATCAATTTTCATATCAACGAGGGATTGATGAAGATGTTCTGTGGGGTCTATTTGATCATGAACACGGATCCTCAGATTCTGTTCAATGATGGATTCTACGATCTGTTCGAAGTCATCCTCCCCAAGGGGACGATCATGAATCCGGAGTTTCCGGCGGCGGTGGGGAATCGACTCAATACGCACACGCGGATGTTTGATGTGCTGAGTGGAGCGCTGGGCCTTCACGATCGGCAACTGGGCATGGCCGCTGGCTATGGGACGAGTCCCTACTTCGTGTACAGCGGTCGAGATCGTCGGGGGAACTACTTCCAGTTGGTCGAACTCCTGTTTGGCGGCATTCCAGGACGCCCTCACGATGACGGGTTGGATGGACACTCGTGGTGGCCGCTGTTCACGGCCAACGCCACCGAGTATCTGGAGAGCTACTACCCGGTTCGCATCGAACAGTATTACCCGCGACGAGACACCGGTGGGCCGGGGCGCCATCGAGGGGGAACGGGGATATTGAAGAAGTATACCTTCCTCGAACCGGGCGAGGTGTCCATCAATGATGATCGCCACATCACCCATCCTTGGGGTATTTGGGGAGGGCGACACGGGGGACGCTCTTACAAGAAGCTCATCAAGAGAGACGGAACGGAGATCGAACTCCCGGCGCAAAAAGACTTCATTCGCGTCGAGCCGGGCGACCAGTTACTGTTCTGTACGGCCGGTGCGGGAGGATGGGGTGATCCGTTAGAACGCGCTCCTCATCGCGTGTGGTTGGATGTCATTCGCGGATTGGTCTCCATCGAACAGGCGCGGGACGGGTATGGAGTGGTGATCGACGAGCGAACGATGGAACTCGATGAACGGGCGACCGAGGAACTCCGCGCCAAAATGCGAGAGAAACGGGGCCCGCTACCAGATTTCGACTTCGGCCCTCGACCGGAGGTGATTCCACCGTCCGAATGGCAAGGATAAGGGAACTTCTGGTCATCGGAGCGGCGGCGAGAGCCCGGTTGATCCCTTCGGCGAGCACATGCTATGGTAAGAATCGGCGTGAGTCACAGCCGAGGCAGGTGGATCGCATCGAGCGGAGGTGGCGATTTTTCGTTCCCGATTTTGGGGAGAGGAGTAGTGAAACGCGAGATGGGTAGAGCGATATTCAAAGGTCTGGGGCGGTGAGGATGTGGCTCGTCCACATCCGGAGCGGCCTGAATGAGAGTTCCCCTCCATCCCCCTCGCAGGCAGCGCCGCCCCAGGCATGCGGATGTGCTCGGGATCAATAGCGAGAGCGAATGAAGCTCAAAGTAGCATTGGTTCAGATTTGTTCAACGGAGGATGTCCGGCGAAACTGCGCACGAGCGCTAGAGTGGATTGAGGCGGCGGCGCAACGTGGCGCGCGCTGGGTTTTGTTCCCCGAGAATACGTGCTACATTCGTGGAGAGAATGATCCGGTGAGCTGGAGCGAGCCGCTGGATGGGCCGATTGTCGAGTCGTTCTGCCGGGCGGCGCAGAGATGGGGTATCTACGTGTTGCTGGGGAGCATGCCCGAGCCGATTCCTGGTTCGACGAAGGTGTACAACACGTCTCTCCTCATCGGGCCGGAAGGGGACATCCTGGCTGCTTACCGCAAGCTCCATCTGTTCGATGCCGTCCTGCCCGATGGTCGGGTTCTGAGCGAATCGCGATTCGTGGAGAAGGGCGACGATCTCGCGCTGGCCCATGTTGATGGAGTGACCGTTGGATTGAGCATATGCTACGACCTTCGCTTTCCCGAACTCTATCGAGCGTTGACGGTTGCTGGGGCAGAGGTGTTGACGGTTCCCTCGGCATTCACCGTACCCACGGGACAGGCTCACTGGGAGATCCTCCTTCGTTCTCGGGCAATTGAAAATCAGGCCTTTGTGCTGGCTCCGGCGCAAACGGGGCAACATACGTCGTCGCGTCGCAGCTATGGGCACAGCATGATCATAGACCCCTGGGGGAGAGTGATCGCGGCGGTCGGACAGGAGGAGACAGTGGTGGAAGCAGAACTGGAGATGGATCAGGTTCGGCAAATTCGCCGGCGCATGCCCTGTTTGCGTCATCGCCGCTTCGATATTGTTGGACCGAACGAAGGGCATCCAGACGCGGCTCGCGGCGGGGAAAGAGGGGGACATGTTTGAGCGAGTTCGGGATGCGAGCAATCTGCGTGGGGAAGAATGAAACTCGCGTCCGATAACAGATAAAATTATGCCCGCACACAACCCGAACGAACCTTGCAGATTCTGTCTCATCGCCCACGGCCAAGACCTCAGTCACACTGTTTTTGAGGACCAGTACTCCCTGGCCTTCCTCGATTACCGCCCACTATTTCCAGGCCACACCCTCCTGATTCCCAAGCAACACTACGAAACGTTACTCGATGTCCCTTCGGCGCTGATTGAACCTCTCTTCACCAATGTACAATTGATTGCCAGAGCTTTGGAAGTGGGCCTCGGTGCTCAAGGCTCATTCATCGCCATCAACAACCGCGTGAGCCAAAGCGTCCCTCACCTTCATATCCACATTGTCCCACGGCGACGAAAGGATGGCCTGAAAGGTTTCTTCTGGCCTCGTCAGCGTTATAAGGATGAAAGAGAGATGGTCGAGGTTCGGGAGAAGCTCCGACGAGCCATTCGGTCATTGAAACGCCACCGGACGCCACACCACGGGTGAATCCGCGGCAAAAATCAAAATTAATAATTGCTATTGATTTTTCTCAGCCGTTCGGCTATACTTATCGCTCCTTATGGCCAAGACGTCGACATCACTCCGCAGAAGCGACGAGGGAAGGGAAGCGCTGAGGGAGAGACTCCAGGCTAAGGGGTATCACCTCACCCGCCAACGCATGGCCGTTTACGAAGCGTTGAGTCGTATCCCGCATCATCCCACGGCGGAAGAAGTCTTTTTAGCGGTAAAAAAGCGACTTCCTCGCATTAGTCTGGCGACGGTGTACAAGAATCTCGAAGCGCTGGTTCAATGTGGAGCGGCGGCGAAGCTCACATACGGGGGAGATTCGGCACGTTACGACATTCGAACCGATCATCACGACCACGTTCGTTGTTTGAGATGTGGCAAGATTTGGGATATTGAACCTCGCGCGGGCTCGTCACGAGTCACGCCGATGGAGCTTCCCAAGGGGTTTCAGGTGCTCGAATGTCGTGTGGAATTCGTCGGTTACTGCCGATCGTGCCGGAGGTAGCCGAGGGTGTTTTTTTCGCCAAGAATCAATAGTAATTCTTGTTTTTCATTCAATGCAGAAAGGAGATTAACGATGGCAGCAAACATTGGATTAACCGATGAGCAACGGCAGGGAGTGATTCAAATCCTGAATACTCTGTTGGCCGATGAATATGTCCTCTACACGAAAACGCGCAACGCGCACTGGAACGTTGTGGGGCCGCACTTCAGTCAACTCCACAGCTTCTTCGAAGAACAGTATCAACAACTGGAACAGATCATTGATGATGTGGCCGAGCGCGTTCGCAGTCTGGATGGCCGGGCATGGGGTACGTTGCGGGAATTCGTCGAACAAACCCGGTTAAGAGAAAACCCGGGATCGTATCCTGGAGCTCGAGAAATGCTGGCCGATCTGCTGGCCGATCACGAGACGATCATTCGACATCTCAGAGAAGATCTGGAAACCTGTGAAAAAGAGTACCACGATATGGGAACTAATGACTTCCTCACCGGGCTCATGGAAACCCACGAGAAGATGGCCTGGATGCTTCGAGCCCATCTGGAGGGAGAGTGACGATGGTCGAAGGGGACTTTCCCCTTGATGAGCGGAGAAAGGTTTGAGCGGAAGGCGAGCGATAGGTGTCCGGCCTCAGAGGGATGTCGGACGAATGGACCCGTCCCGACCGAGGTTCTCCTGATGCCCCGCGCGCTCGGAAAATGATTGACAAGGCCGAATATCGATCGATATAATGCGCCGTTAGTGGAGCGAGGGACGGGTCATCCCGAAACCAGACTCGAGGCTCACGGGCATTGAAGATCGACGTAACAGGAAGAACGTGTGTTGATCGAACCTGTATGGGACCGGCCCAGATAGAGCACAGTCTGGTTCGAGGCGCCCGTCTTCGTAGGTTGCTTCACGAGAGCAACGCGGTCGATGGAGAACTGCACGTCGAGTGCCAGTCATGGAAGAGGGAGGATCACCGATGGAATCGATCATTCAGCGATATTCAGGGTTACACCGGCTCGCCATCGCTACGACGATCGCCACATTCTTCTTGATTCTTATTGGGGCGGATGTCACCAGTCACGAAGCGGGGGATTCTGTGCCCGACTGGCCGCTGGCCTTCGGTCGGCTCGTCCCCTGGGCTCATCTGCAAGGCGGAGCGATCTACGAGTACACGCATCGCGTCATTGGAGCGATTGTCGGGTTGCTGATGATTGCCCTGACGATCGGGCTCTGGCGAAAGGAGTCGCGCCGCTGGGTTCGCCTCATTGGAGGGGCTGGTTTGATCCTCGTCATTCTTCAGGGAGTGATGGGAGGCATTCGAGTCCTGCTCGTTGAATACCGATTAACCACGGCTATCATTCATGCGCTGCTCGCTCAACTCTTTCTCGGACTGGTGGTGAGTCTGGTCGTTTTCACATCGCCCGCCTGGTTCAAAGCAGAAGAGATGAAGTCTCATCGCCTCACCTCTACGCCTATGGCATTATACGCCTTGGTGGTGGCGACGCTATCGCTATTCGTTCAACTCGTTCTGGGCGCCGCTTTTCGACACGGCGGGCTTGGCATTCTCCCTCACATCATCGGTGCGGTGGTGGTCACCGTGCTCATCGGGTGGGCGCTCTTTGCTTCCATACGAACGGCAGCTCAGGCATCGGCATCGCTCCCGGCCGAAAACTTTACCACCTATCTCACCCGGCCAGTACGTTGGGCGATCTGGTTGATGCTCATCCAACTTGCCTCGGGGATCGCTGCCTACCTGACCCGACTGGCGTCGATGACGGCGCCTCACCCATTGGCTTCCATGATCTGGTCGACCATCACTCATGTTACTGTGGGAGCAGCGGTCCTCGCCGTGATGGTCGTGCTCACACTGCGAATGTACCGCTTTCTCTCACTCACGGGTGTCCTTGCTGATACCAGCTCAACCCCTCAAGGAGCGACGCCATGAACCGGAACCAGCGGAGGTCTTCTAATCCCCACGCATCATCGGTCATGGTATCTCGCCGTTCCGCACCGGCGGAGGGGGGCGCATCGCTTGATGGTTGGGGGCGATTGCGCGCCTATATTGAATTGACCAAACCGCGGGTCTCCGTTCTCATCGTCATGGTCGCTCTCGCCGCCTTCTGGTTGGGGTCCGAAGGGGAACCCGAGTGGTGGCCGCTGATTGCCACTTTGATCGGCGTCAGTACGCTCGCCGGAGGCATTTTCGCGCTGAATCAGTATTTAGAGCGCGACGTCGATGCGCTCATGCGACGGACCGAGCGGCGCCCGCTTCCCACGGGGAAACTCGAGCCTCGAAAAGCGGCGTGGTTCGGCATCATTCTGTCCGCGGCGGCCATTGTCTTCATCGCCGTTGAAATCAATGTGCTCAGTGGATTGATCGCTCTGTTTACGCTGGCCAGCTATTTGTTCGTTTATACGCCATTGAAGCGCCGGACACCTCTCTGCACACTCCTGGGAGCACTTCCCGGGGCGACGCCACCGCTGCTCGGGTGGGCGGCCGCTCGAGGAGCCTTGGGGATAGAGGCCTGGATTCTCTTTGCCATTCTCTTCTTCTGGCAGTTTCCCCATTTTCTGGCCATTGGCATTCTCTATCGAGAGGACTACACGCGGGCCGGGATTCGTATGCTCCCTGCCGTGGAGACGGACGGGAAACTGACCGGGCAACACATCGTAGTCTGTACGCTCATGCTGGTGATTGTGAGCGCCCTTCCCGCGCTCTCCGGCTTGTCTGGACATCTTTATCTCTATGGGGCGGTAGCCCTCGGTGTCTTTTTCCTTTATGCGGGAATACGAACGGCGCTGAGGCGGACCAAGTGGCAGGCCCGACAACTCCTCCTGGCCTCTGTCTTTTACCTCCCTTTGCTGTTCGGCCTGATGTTGTTGAATGCGCCGGCCTCACAGCGAACCGAGAAAAAGGTTGAGGTGAAGGTGATTTCACATTCCAGCCTGGAGCGATGGACGTCGCTCCCATTGTCTATTCTTTCCGAAGATTGATGCCGGGCGCTCAGGGAGATGTTGCATGGTCTGAACGGGGCGGGGCATTGGAGAATCTCAAAGCGTTCTCCATAGGTTCGAACTTCTGATAAGCGCCATGAGCGCGGCAGCGTGGGAAAGACGTTGCGGATAGCCATGGTTGTTACTTCGCCCAAGGATCGAGCGTTGATCAAAACTATCGGTCGCCGAACATCATCGCATCATTTTCCACCAGGTCGAGGGAATAACAATGGCAACGGCGACTCCCCGTCTCATGGGGGCGACGGGCGCGATCTCCATCCTCGCGCCGATGACGTCTATCGGTTGGGCATGGGAGTTGCTCTGGTGGCCATTGGCGTATTTTTCGTCGCCTTCACCATCATCTATCTGGCTCGCCAGGGGAGTGCGAATAACTGGCCATCGACGCCCATGCTCCCCATCTTATGGATGAACACCGTCGTTTTGGTCACCAGTAGCATAACATTGGAGATCTCCCGCCGATCGTTGGAGCGGCGACAACTGTTTCGATCAAACCGATGGCTCACCTTGACGACCCTGTTAGGGCTTTTATTTCTCAGCGGGCAAGTGACGGCATGGGTCCAACTCTCGAAGCGTGGGCTCTATCTGACTTCCAATCCTCATAGTATGTTTTTCTACTTGCTCTCGGCGGCGCATGGCGTCCATCTCCTCGGGGGCTTAATCGCCCTGTTATGGCTGACAATCAAAACCTGGGAGGCAGATGGAGCGCCCTTCTTCGCGTCGACGTTCGGTCGCGGGGATGGGGTGGGCGAATCGCCATTCGGCGTTCGGAGGAGGGGACGGTCGGTCAACCTCATCTCACTCTATTGGCACTTCATGGCCGTTCTGTGGATCTATCTCCTGGTCGTTCTCTTCGTGTGGAGATGATGGGTCACGGCGGTAATCTTCGTTGAAGACGGTCTCTGGCTATGCTTACCACAAGTATGCTTCCCACGCTCAATGCTATCCTCAACGGAACGAGCGCCGTCCTCCTCATCACAGGATATCTGCTCATTCGTCGAGGTCGGAGATCGGCGCACCGGCTATGTATGCTGAGTGCCTTTGGTGTCTCAACGCTTTTTCTCGTCTCATACCTGGTTTACCACTACCACCATGGCTCGACGAAGTTCATGGGAGAAGGCTGGCTCCGACCGGTCTATTTTGCCATCCTCGGCTCGCACACGATCCTGGCCGCCGTCATCGTACCACTCGTTCTCATTACATTGAGCCGCGCCCTCCGTCGTCGCTTCGAACACCACAAGACGATCGCTCGATGGACGCTTCCTCTATGGCTCTATGTGTCTGTTACCGGTGTGTTGGTCTATTTGATGCTATATCAGCTTGGTCCATGAGGTAGAGGAAGTCACCCGAGCGTTTCAGGCTTTCATAAGATTTCTTATCGGACGCAAGACGCTTCCCTCCAAACGAATGCTCCCCAACCTCAGCAGTGCCACACTGAATGGCCCTCGTGCGTAAAGGACGCCCCTACCATTCAACCGTGCGACTCAACGGCGTTCATTTTGGAAGCGGCCATAACCTCCCCAGGCCCAGTGACCGTTTTCAATCTGATGCGAGTTTAACCCGGTTCCCCAGGAGTATCACCAGGACAAGTGTCGCTGGAGATCGAACAAAAACTGTGGCTTGGTGGGGGAAGATTGCACCACATACCATCCTGATCCACACAAGTATCTGTGCTCGGGACTTCACCGCCACCCTGATCACAGCAACGATCATTCTGCCACCAACTAAAGAGTCCAACGGCACGAGCACTATGGACGGCCTCAATGACAGATTGGGGCGTATCCTGACGAGTCCGGATAAAAAGATCGGTGAACGTGAGGTCGGCAGCGACCTCCAACAGTTGTCGGACAGCCACAAGCCGCATCGCAGCGTCACGCCCACGTGAAATGGGCAGAGGAATTCGAATCCCGTTTCGTCGAAGCTGGATCAACACCTCAAGGACCTCAAATGGAATCTGACTTCGAGACCGAACGAAGAGTTCTTCAATGAGCAACGAGCCTCCCATATCATGAAGCTGTTCAACCAGTGCTTCCACCTCTGCCTGGCTGGCGATCAGGCCAAGCCCGGCCGCTTCTTGAATGCGAGGGAAAATCATCGGGATGAGCTCAGCAAGAGGCAACCGAAAAAGGTCACGAAATGGGATATCCCCGATGAGCACGACCATGCGATTAATGGTGTCGTAGATGCACTGAATACACTCATTATCGTTTTCTGCGCCAGGTATGGCATCCCGAATGTCGAACGGTAACCTCTGCGGGCGAGTCGCTTGATGGACTCGTTCGGGAATCACCGCGGCCACCACTGTCAATCCACCCGTCGTAAGCATGGCCCGCCTCGTCATTCGGAGAGCCCCCTCATTGAGGGCGAGAATTTCTCCCGATCTCGGGTCACGACCAACCGTTCCTTTTGGCATAGCATTCCCCCCTTCACAATTTTGTCCAGCGAATTGAGGGAGGCAGTGAAGGAAGCAGTGATAGTGAGGTCAACGAGCTGGTTCAGCTTCAGGTCGCAGTAGCCTCATTTCGAGCTCAACTCGCTGAGATGACGGAGCAGATTATACGGTGCCGTAACGGGCCAGCACAAGGCTGCCCGGGATGAAAGATTCCCCTCGAAGACAGATTCCCCGACGACCATCGGTTGTTCAACGCGTCATTTTCGGTAACTGAGCCGCAGATGCGGGGTCACGAGTTCCAGAAACGAAACCCGCCGATGGGCTCAGAGTTACTGACCGGAGGAAAACCAGGATAGTGATAGCGATCTTGAAAGTTGTTTCCGTGAAATTTTCATCACCACTCCCTCCCCATAATTCTAGCATTCTTACTCTGAAGGCACTTCGCTCTCGCAGCACCTTGACATCCCACTCGTTTTCTGATCTCTTGGTCGTCTCACGTTATCGGACGCTGGTTAAATCGCTACCTCTCGGCTCATCTATATATTGCTCCAACAGACACCTTATAGACATACAGAGGACAACATTCCCTCATCAAGGGACTAAGCCTAACTCATGGAAGGCGCGCGCGACGGTGGCGCACGAAGCCCGGTTCGGGGCTCCCACGCCACCGCACGCGCCGTCGCCAGAACAGATCCTCGCGAGGATCTGGCGGAACTCACCCGCCTCTACTCTAGCTTGAGTGGTTTGGCTTTGGGCAGTAACTCGATATTGGCCCCCCGGACCTGGCGACGAAATGCCGCCACATCTTCTTGGAAGAAACGATTGAAGTCTCGCAGCACATCTCGAAGCTGCGCCTCTACCCGGTTCAGGTAAGCCTGTTGGGCCGGCGTCGGCCGATTCCAGTGCGACGCAATAGCGCGCTGGACGTAACGCAGCCTGGATAACACGTCCGTCTCGGCTACGATACCTTTGGTGTCCGGCGGTTGCCAGAATCGCTTCTCCAGGGCCTTGAGTTTCTGCTGCAGGTCCTCGGCCGCCTTCTTCAGATCCTCAACCGGGCTCCTTCCATTAGCGCTCTTCTCTTTCTTCTCTTCCCTGCCCTTGAGCTTGGTGAGGACGGCCTTCACATCGGCGCGCGTCTGCTGGATCCGTTCGACGGCCGTGGCCACGATCTCCTGAAGATGACCCGCTCTCAACAGCGCCTCATAATTGGCTTGACGATCTTCGGGCGCGATATCGAATCGCGGATCGGGGAGAACGCGCACCTTTCCGCTGACCTCGCGATCTTTGAACGTGATCGTCACGCCATAAACGCCAGGAGGGACTTCCGGACCCCGCGGTCGGAAGAAGCCCGTCGGTTCCGGGCGCGGCGGTTCCTTGAACTTATCGCGCCGCAAATCCCAGACGGCGCGATTGAGGCCCAGCTTGGCCGGTCCTTTGAAGGTGCGGATGACCTTTCCATCGGCATCGGTGATCTTGATCTCCACTTGCGGCTCTTTCTTCTTCTCTTCCCTCTCTTCTGGCCCCGCCCGCTCGCTCTCACCGGCTCTCGACGCTCGCTCTTTCTCTTCCGGACGAGGCAATCCGGGCATGTTCAGCCAGTACGTGATGAGCGCTCCATAGGGTCGATTCTCTCCTCGAAAATCGGTTTGTCCCGGAAACCTGGAGCCGGCGGGTTGCGCCACGCGATACTGCTGGGCATCGGGTATGGTGAACAGGTGCAGCGGCTCGGACAACACCTCGTCGGACAGCTCGGCCAGCGGGCGAATATCGTCCAGGATGAACGCCGACCGGCCATGGGTTCCCAGGATGAGATCATGGTCACGAGGATGAATGGCCATATCCATGACGGAGACGGTCGGCACTCCGTGCTTCCAGCGAATCCAGCGTCGCCCGCCATTGAAGGAGACATAGAGCCCGAACTCCGTGCCCAGGAAGAGAAGATCCGGATTGACGGGATCCTGAACGATGACCAGCGCATAGCCCCAGATATCATCGGTAGCCAGGCTCTGCCAGGTTCGACCATAGTCCGTCGTTTTGTAGACGTATGGCGTCCAGTTGGCCCGCCGATGATCGTCAAAGACGACGAACGCCGTCGCCGCGTCGAACCGCGATGGTTCGATGTGCGGCACCCAGGTATTGGGCGGGACGCCGGGAACGTTCTTCTCCACGCTCGTCCATGAGCGACCGCCATCGCGGGTCACGTGCAGACGTCCATCGTCGGTCCCCACCCAGATGACGCCTCGTTTCACCGGACTAGGGGCGATGGCCACGATAGTCGTGTAGTTCTCCGCTCCGGTCACGTCCGGCGTCAAGCCGCCGCTTTCGGCTTGCTTCTGCCACTCCGGGTTATTGGTGGTCAAATCGGGACTGATGATCTCCCAGGTCTCGCCGCGATCAGTCGATCGGTGGACGAACTGGCTGCCGAAGTAGATCGTATCGGGATCGAAGGGATCGATGGCCAAGGCCGCATTCCAATTGAATCGCAGCTCGACGCCCTCCGGTGGAGCCGGCCTGATGTCCTTCCGCTCGCCGGTACGCAGATCCCACCGGACGAGGTATCCTTCCTGGCTCATCGCGTAACCGCGCGTGGGATCGCGGGGATCGGGTACGGTATCGAACCCATCACCAAAATCGACTTCGTGCCAATGGTGATTTCGAATGCCGCCGCTCTCCCACACCTGGCTCGGACCCTTCCACGATCCATTGTCCTGCATGCCGCCATAAACGTGGTAGGGCACGGCATTATCGACGCGAATGTGGTAGAACTGCCCCACGGGGAGATTGGCGACGAACCGCCAGCTTCTCCCCCGATCCCTACTGATGGCGACGCCGCCATCGTTGCCGTCGATGAGCAGACGCCCGTCCAGCGGATTGATCCACAACGCGTGGTGATCAGGGTGAATGTGGCGGAATGGAACGAGAATGCGAAACGTCTTGCCTCCATCGTCGGAGACGCTCATCTGCGACCACAGGCTATAGACCCGATTGGGATTCTCGGGATCGACGCGGATCTCCGAGAAATAAAACGGGCGATTGCCAACGCGCCGACCCTTGCCGACCACTCTCCACGTCTCGCCGCCATCATTGGAGCGCAGGAGAACATTCTTTTTCGCTTCCACTAAGGCATAGACGATGCGGGGATCGGATGGAGCAATGGCCAACCCAATGCGACCGAGCTCCCCGGCAGGCAACCCTTCCTTTTCAGTGAGTCGCTTCCAATGCTCTCCGCCATCGTAGGTGAGATAGAGGCCGGAGCCCGGTCCACCCGAGCGGAAGAACCAGGGCCAGCGACGATAATCCCACATGGCGGCCAGCAGTTTATTGGGATTGGACGGGTCCATGACCAGATCGGTCGCCCCGGTTCGCTCATCGACGTAGAGGATCTTCTTCCACGTCCG
>RFHM01000250.1 GCA_003696865.1 Acidobacteriota bacterium
CCCGTGGGGTTGAAGAGCATGCCCTGGCCACCGCGTTTGATGGCGATGATGATGACATCGCACTGCTGCCGAATACCGGAATCTTTCAGCTTCCGCCCGCTCAGAGGGGAATCCGGTCCCACTTCCACCTGCTCGATGGTGAGATCCAACCCCTCGGCCATGGTGGCCAGTTCGATGAAGTCGGAGACGGCGGGACTGAGCGCCGCCTGGGCGATGCGATGACTCCCAATGATGACCGGCGATACCACTTTGTCCGCTCCCGCCTTGCGCATCTTTGGGATGGCCGCCTCTTCATTGGCCCGAGCCACAATGTAGATCTGCGGATTGAGACCACGCGCAGTCAGTACCGTGTAGAGATTATCCGCATCGGTCGGCAAACAACAGACCAGACTTCGTGCCGACTCCACGCCGGCGCTCCTGAGCACCTGCTCATCGGAAGCATCGCCGACCAGCACCAGATGTCCCTGATCGAGAAGCTTTTCGGCGCGCGCCTCTTCCCTCTCAATGATGACGAAAGGGACGCCGCGACGCTGCATCTCTTCGATCACATGTCGACCGACGCGTCCCGCTCCACAAACGATATAATGATCTCGCAATTTGGCGATATCTCTGAACACGCGACGCCTCCTTCCCCACGTAGAAAGGAGTTCCGATTGGAGCAGAGCCTGCCCCGCCATGCTCACCGCGACCGCCAATACGCCGGCCGTCGTCCAGAAAAGGATGATGGTGAATACGCGACCACCCGGCGAGAGGGGATGGACTTCGGCGAATCCAATGGTGGTCAGCGTCAGGAACGTCATGTAGAAGCAATCGAGCCAATCCCACCCTTCGATGAGGTGATAACCGACAGCTCCCACACCGTTCAATGCCACGACCGCGATGAGCGCCCATCGGAACTTTTGCCACGGTGATGTCATGGAATCAGCGACCCCGTATTGGTATCCCGTTCAGAGGATGTCAAGGAACCGAACCCGGTGGACATCCTGGCCCAGATGACCAACTGAGACACCTACCACTCGGCCAGGCGACCGTAGTAGCGACCTCGAAACCGGCCAGCCTTGAGCGCCGCGACCAGCTCCGAGAGCGTCTCGATCCGCTCTTCGAACTCGGTGACGCACCGACCGACTTCGCTCACCAGATGGGCGCCGCTCCCCCCGACGATGCGCAATCCGTGGGCTTGGGCCAATTGACAAGCGCGAACGTTCTCGTCCGAGAAGCACCGCCCGTTGAACCCTTCCACGATGTTCACGCCGGAGAGCGACAGGACGCGCTCGCCCAGGCTCGGAGACGTGCTCTTGAAGGGATGAGCAGCGATGACCACGCCCGCCCGATCGAGGACGTATGGAACCAATGACCGGGCCGGGACGACGCCGGTGACCGGATTTTGGAGCGTCCGCCAATCATCGTCCTCCAAACCGAACACGAGAAGATGCCCCATATCGGTGGCCACTTCGATGCCGCGGAAGACGATGAGGTCCGAGCCCTCGGCCAGAGCCGCCGTGGCTTCTGAGGCGGCATACGAATCATGCTCGGTGACGGCAATGCCGCCGAGTTCCATCGCTTCCGCTCGGGCGATCAGCTCTTCTGGCGCCATCACGGCGTCTCCAGAAAAGACGGTGTGAACGTGGAGATCAACTAACATGACGATGCTCCTCGGGCCGCGCTCGGGCAACTGGCGTCTATTCGGCCTCGGCCGACGAACGCTCGCCCGTGAGCACGGCGCTCATTTCCTCGTGGATGAGACCATTACTGGCCAGCACCTCCGGTTCGTACACATTGAACCGACGACCATCGAATTTGGTCACGCGCCCGCCCGCCTCCTCGATGATGAGCTGGCCTGCGGCCATATCCCAGGGGTTGAGCCCCATCTCCCAGAACCCATCGAACCGACCACAGGCGACATAACACATGTCCAGCGCCGCCGACCCGTCGCGGCGAATGGCCTGAGCTCGATTCATGAAACGGAAGAAATACTCGATGCTCCTCGGATCGCTCCGCACGTTATACGGGAATCCCGTCACCAGGAGACTGTCCACCAATCGGGAAACGCGAGATACTCGAATGGGCCGGCCGTTGAGCGTCGCTCCACCATCCTTCTCGGCGGCGAACAGCTCCTCGCGGATGGGGTCATAGACGACTCCGAGAATGATTTCCCCCTCGTGCTCCACCGCCAGGCAGACGGCGAAGAAGGGATAGCCGTGGGCATAGTTCGTCGTGCCATCGAGGGGATCGACGAGCCACCGGTACTCGGATTCGGCTTTCTGATACCCGCTCTCCTCGGCCAGGATGTCGTGCCGAGGATAATGGGCGGCGATTCTCTCTTTGATGTGCTGCTCGGATAACACATCGACCTCGGTCACTAAATCCAGTTGCGAACTTTTGTGGGCGATGTCGCTCACTCGCCCGAGATGCTGGCGCAGAATGCTGCCCGCCTCTCGAGCCACCTGGACGGCGAATTCCATCATGCTCATAGGTTCATCACCTCGACCACCATAAAATTCAAGCATAGCATAGCTCCTCGAATGAGCCAACAAGCCCTCAACCTCGATTCCCAGAATAAGGGTTCGGCCTCCGACGAGGTTGGTCAAACGCCATCATCTATCGCATAATAGTGAGGCCACCGATGCGTGGCCATCACCTGAAGGGAGCCGAGCCTCGATGAACAGAGAACACATTCACCCCATGACCCAAGCCGTCCACGGTGCTTCGGCGCCGGCCAAAAAGAATGAACCCCTCGCCGTTCCCATCATCCAATCGGCAACCTTTCGAACGGCGACCATGGACGAACAAATCCGGCTCGGTGTGGATCGAGCCGATACGTTTTATACGCGCTATGGGAATCCCACCTTGAGCGCGGCGGAATCACGGCTGGCCGCTCTGGAAGGGGCTGAGGCCGCCTTACTGTTCGCTTCGGGTATGGCGGCCATCGCGACGACGCTCCTGGCGACGGTCCAGAGTGGCGATCATATTGTGGCCCAGCGAGAGCTTTATGGAGGCACATTCAACCTGTTGAGTCGGTGGCTGCCTCGATTTGGCGTGGAAACGACACTGGTGAGCGCCACAGAGCCCGAAGCTTTCGCTCGGGCGATGAACGAACGCGATCCGCAGACGACGCCCCCGAGGACATCAGAGTGTCCGGCCAGATATTTGGTCGCCGAGTGGATGACCACGTCCACGCCCCAGTCGAGCGGCCGTTGATTGATGGGCGTAGCGAACGTGCTGTCGATGACGGTGAGGAGCTTGCGTTCCCGGGCGAGGGCCACAATCGGCTCCAGATCGATCAGCCTGATCAGAGGATTGGTCGGTGATTCCAGATAGACGAGTCGCGTGTTGGGTCTCATCGCCCGAGCGAAAGCTTCGGGCTCTGTGGCGCTCACCAGTGTCGTTTCCACGCCAAATCGAGGCAGCCACCGACTCA